>JAYVVR010000202.1:0-32199 GCA_043786835.1 Armatimonadota bacterium
GCACTGCACCAATCAGACATCACTGAAAACCGGGCTGCGGTTGTCCAGTCGTTCTTGGAAGAGTTCAGCCGGGTTCCGATTGCCGGCGAGATTGACGAAGACGCCGAGTGCATTGTTCTCACCACCGGTGCGGCGGAAGACACTCCCGAAACGCCTGCCGAACTTGAGCTTTTGACCCAGGACGATGCGTTGCTCTGCTTCACGAGCGAAGAAAAGATGCGCGTTTGGGACACCGCCGGACGCAACGCCGTTGTTCTGCCCGGCCCGATTATCGCCCAGTTGTCCGCCCAGGCCGAAGTCACCCAGCTTCTCATCAACAAAGGCAGTGCCGACCAGCGCCTGCTCAAAATTGACGGCGACCGCTTGGACGTTGCTAACTCTTTGCCCTTATAGCGCGAAAAACCCGCAGATTTACGATTGCGAGTTAAGCTGCCTCCTTCCTATAATAGACTCACTTATCATTTCTGAAAGTGGGTCTATTTTTATGCACTCTTATTCTTTACACGACTGTACTCCCGAAAGCCGGATCACTGCTATCTGCCGTGGCCTTGAAGCTGCCGATGTCCAGCAGCAGCTTTCCGCCTACTTTTCCGACCGGGCGGAAGCCGACGCCCTCTGGCTGTTCTGGGCCGAATGGCGAGCAGTTGGACGGGTCGCACTCAGCCGCGAAACCGAGCTGTCCCCGTGGGAGATAGCCGACCGTCTCCGCCGCCTGCGCGAAGCCGGTGTCCCGGTGTTGTCCTGGTCCGTCGAAACCGATTTGATTGCCCGCGGACGTTTTTACTGAGATTGACTCATAACAGAAATACAAAAAAGCGGACGCCAAGTATGATACTTGGCGTCCGCTTTTATTCGTTACGCGGTCAGCTTACTTCAGCAAGTGTGCCGGGAGCTGTTTCTGGCCGGCGACAATCGCCAGGAAGTTCCGGGACGTCAGCATCCGGGCCGCCACTTTGATCTTCTTCTTGCCGTGCGCCGTTTGGATCGTCACGCTTTGAAGATTAACTTCGAACCGCCGCGCCTTTTGCGGGGCACGATGCGCCCATGAGCCGGAGTGCGGATGCCGCGTCCAGCGTCCTGCCTGGGCTTTGCGCCCGCTAATGTCACATACTTTTGCCATAATGAGTGTTACGCTCCCTGAAGTTATACTGGTACTTACTGATTTTCTTGGAAAGATGACCCAGAATTATAGCACCAGGACGCGCCGCCTGTCAACCCTGTCACTGCCGGGTGGAAACAATCTCTGCTGAATTTGGGTATATAAGAATACTGCTTTTCGCCGGGAGTTTGTTATTAAGTTCGTTACTAGAAAGACTTTTGCAGGGTTCGTTTACGGAGCGGCCCTCTTCGGAACCGCCGCCTTTGCCGCCCCGCAGCCCACGCCCGTCAACCCACACTTCTACGATTACGATGCATCCGCGCCGTTTCCCGTGACCCAGACCCCCGACAAGGAAGCAAAAGCGGAAGCTGGCGGGGATATTGAAGTCACGCGGGTTTCCTACTTAAGCCCGGTTGTGACCCCCTACCCCCAGAACTGCACTGTCACGGCATTTCTATTTCTGCCGAAAACGCCCGGCCCATATCCAGTCATGCTGGTCGAACACGAATGGCTGCCGGTGACGCTCACCAATGAGTTTGTGCTGTGCGCGACACTGGCCCGTTCCGGTGTCGCCGCATTTCTCGTCGTTCAGCCCTACAGCTACAACCGCCGTATTCTGCCGCGTGTCCCTGATGTCGAGTTGCTGTCGGGCAACTCGCGCCAGACCGTCGCCGCCGTTCGCCAAGCCGTTCTCGACAACCGCCGCGCTCTTGATTGGCTGCAAACTCGCCCAGACATTGATCCCACGCGCATGGGCGTCGTCGGTATCAGTCTTGGGGGCATTCTCGCGCCGCTGATTGCCGGCGTTGACCACCGAGCGAAAGTGCTGGTTACCATTGTCGGCGGGGCCGACGTGTCCGATTTGGTCTACGACAGCTTTATCACCTACGGCCTGCGCCCAAGCCTGCTGTATCACAGGGTGACGTTTGACTCTCTCAAGCGCGATTACGCCCCCATCGAGCCGACCAACTGGCTCGGAGGCTTCGATTCGAGAAACGCGCTATTGTTTAATGGCCGCTTCGACGTTTTCGTCAATCCAAAACAAGCCCGTCATCTGGCAAAGGCCCTCGGCGGCGCAAAAATTGTCTGGATTCCCACCGGCCATTACGGAACCGTGTTTGCCGAGAAGAGAATTGAGACCATCGGCACCCAATTTGTCCGCTCCCGCTTCGGCCTCGACACCGCCCCGTTTGCGCCGCCTGCCTCACTGGCCGCGCCGACAATCAAGCTGGGTCTGCTGTTTGGCGGCCAGGAAGGCGTCAGCCCGCTTATTGCATATCAGGCGATTACGGCAGGTCCCGGCGCACGGTATTCGGTCGACGGTCAGCTCACGCTCCATGGCCTCGCCGTCGCCCCGTCGTTCCGAATAGACGAAAGCAATTCTCTCGGTTTGGAACTTCCACTGCTCCATGGTAAGCCAAAGCCCCGCCTCTTTTACTCATTCAGCTTCACCCTGTAGCCGCGCCCTTAGTGCGTCAGTAGCAAATAAAAGCCCATGGCGATAAACAGGGCATCAATCATTAGTGCCCGCTGCCTGCGGCCTTCAAACTGGCGCAGTGCTTTCGGCGTGTCCGGCAGCAGCTTCGCTCGCTGCTTGAAATACGCGAGGCTAATGGCCCGGAAAATAAAGCCAAGTGCGACTAAAACGCCGCCGATGATCTTGAAAGGATCCAAAAACTTGCCTAGCTTGCAGTAAGAAGCGAGGAAATAGGTTTCTCTCGCTCCAAAATAACGTTCTTCGGACGACACACTGCGTGTGTTCTTACTCTTTGTGTGTTCTTACTCTTTCGTCCGAAGGACGACCTATTCAGTGAGTGAAGTTTACTTCCTCGCTTTGGCCGCTGTCAAGAAGTCAGCGATAGTTCGTAAACTGGATTGGGGCGTCCAATTCGGCGGCTTTGATGGCAGTCATGGCTTCCTGCAAGTCGTCCTTGTTTTTGCCCGTGACCCGTACCTGCTCATCTTGGATCAGCGTCGTGACTTTGATGCCCTTGTCTTTAATGAGCTTTGTAATCTTCTTCGCGATCTCGGTCGGCAGGCCGCTTTTGACCGTGACAACCTGCCGGACGGTGCCTTTCGACGCCTGTTCCAGCTTGCCGTAATCGAGAAACTTGGTATCTACGCCGCGCTTGATCATCTTGGACTGCAAAACGTCAATTAGTGCCGTCAGGCGGGTTTCGTCATCCGAGGTCAGCGTGATTTTGTCTTTGCCGTCGTGGTCAATCTCGCTGACGCTGCCTCGAAAATCGAAGCGCGTCTCGATTTCCCTTTGCGCCTGCTGGATCGCGTTCTTGACTTCCTGCGGGTCTGATTTCGAGACCGCATCAAAACTGTATTCCGTTGCCATTATGAGGTGTCTCCTGTGACGTAAGTTAGCTTTCCTCTATCATACCCGGACAACGCCCAATCGCAGGCAGTTTTGCAGGCAATGGTGCGATGACACCTGGCTTCCGCCCGAGACCGATTACGGCGGCGATCAAAAGCGCCAAGCCGAGCCACTCTCCGGCAGTAACCGACTTATGCTGGACAAAAATGCTGATGACAAGTGCCGTCAAGGGGTAACATAACTCCGCCAGCGTCGCCGCCGACGCCGAGGTACCGCGCAGGCCGAAGTAGTAGAGTACCATGCCGGAAAGATCGGGCAGCAGGACAATCAGTAGCAAAAAAATCGCCGCAAAAGGGACCGCATGCGTCGGTGCCGACGGCGCACCGTTCGGCACGAGTGTCAGCAAAAGCAGCGCCGGGACCGCCAGCGCGAACCGCGCCCCCGCCAAGCCGCCGGGCGGAAGCGCCGCAGACAAAGACCTGCCTGCCACCGTCGCCGCCCCCCACAACGCCGACGCGCCTAGCGCAAGAAGCGCCTGCTCCGCATGGACATCCAGCAGCGACGGCGGCGCTTTAAACCCAATCAGCAAATATGCCCCGGCAAACGCTGCGATGCCCCACACCCAGAACAACGGCTGACGCCGCTCTTTCAGCAAAACACCCGCCAGCAGAATCGCCACAATCGGCTGCGTTTTTTGCAGTAGAACGACTGTCAATGCATGAGAAAAGTCCAGCGTGAATGCCTTCGTGTACATCCATGTCGCCAGTGCCGATCCGCCCCAGGCCACAAACAGCAGTGCGCCCCATTGCGCCCGAGTGAGGGCTGACAGCTTTACGCGCTCCCGCCAAAGCACCGGCACAAACAGCAGACTTAGAAGCGCATGCTCGCTCAGCACAAGCCAGGCTGGGGACCATCCTGCGCTGAGCGCGCAGGGACGGAGGAGCAAATCACTGCCCCAGAGCATGGCGGCCAGAGCAATCAATAGCGGGGAGTAAACACGGGTCGGTATCACGCGCTAATGATACCCGGTCTTAGCCCCCCAAACCATAAGACATTTGTTCGCTTTTCTGTTATAATAAGGTCACAGATGAACACTTTTCAGGAGACCCCTTCGCATGGCCGTTAAATCGTCCCCCGAACGCCCGGCGGCACGGCAGCCGCGCCCGTCCCAAGCGCCCAGCCGAACGACCCCGCCGCGTCCACCGCGTAACAATAGCCGCTTCGCCCATGATATGTCCGGACTTGCGCTGCTTGCACTCGGCCTCATTCTCGGCGTCAGCCTTGTGCTGTCCCGTCGGGGCCATGCCGGGCTGCTCGGGGACTGGCTGGTGGTTGGCCTGCGCTCGGTGGTCGGCATCGGGGCCTGGGTCTTCCCCGCGCTTCTGTGCGCCGTCGGCTTCATGCTCATTCAAGGCAGGCACCGGACAACCCGAACAAACTTTGCCGGCGGCGCGGCCCTGCTGTTTCTCGTCGGCATTTCCTGGTGGCATCTTGCTCACACGACCCGCGCGACCGAATGGACGGACATCACCGAAGGCGGCTATCTCGGCGCAGCAGTGTCATCGGGGCTTCGGGCGCTTGTCGGCGACGTTTCCACTCACATTGCTTTGTTTTTGTTCTCCGTCGGTGCGGTCGTTTGGGCCACTGACATGCGCCTGCTGCATTTGTTCGACCACGCAGTCGCCGGCGGAAAGCGTGTCGGGGCACCAATTGCTCAGGGCGCTGAGGCACTCAGGGAGCGGGCCGCCCAGCGGCGGATCTATACGCCGGAACCCACCCCGCCTCGTCCCTCGGTCTCCCCTCCCCTCTTGCAGCGTCTTGCCTCAGAGACGGGAAGGGCTGGAGTTTTAGATGCGCCGACCATTCGTATCGCCACGCCTGAACCACCCGCCCCTATCCGCGACACGTCTTTGTCCTCCCTAACAGGGAGGACCCCTGCGAGCGAAGCGAACAAGGAGGTGGGCTCTAACATATCGGGTTCCATCCCTATCCTTCTATCCGAAACACCGAAAGCGCCTGCAGGGCCGCTGATTATTCCCGAGGCGCTTGGCGATGACGGCACCAAGCACGAATATATCCTACCGCCGCTTGAGCTTTTGAACGAAGCGCCGCCGAAGCCTGTCCAGCATGAGTCGGCCATCCGCGAAAAGCAGGCGGTTCTCATGCAGACACTCAACGACTTCAAGATCGGCGCGAATGTCTCCCAGGTCGCGATGGGGCCGACCGTCACCCGTTACGAAGTCCAGCTTGAGCCGGGCATTCTGGTCCGCAAAATCGTTGCCCTCGCTGACAATCTTGCCATGTCGCTCGCCGCGATTGATGTCCGGGTCGAAGCCCCCATCCCCGGCAAGGCCGCCATCGGCATCGAAGTCCCGAACGATGTCACCCAGATGGTGTCTTTGCGTGAATGCCTCGCCACAAACGAGTTTATGAACGCTCCGTCGAAGCTGACATTTGCACTCGGCAAAGACGTTTCCGGCGAATACAAATATGCCGACCTGACCCGAATGCCGCACCTCTTAGTCGGTGGCAGCACGAACAGCGGCAAAAGCGTGTGTTTAAACGTCATTATCAGCTCGATCATCTACCGGGCGACCCCGCGCGAAGTCAAGTTCGTCATGATTGACCCGAAGCGCGTCGAGCTATCGCTGTATGACGGCATTCCGCACCTGCTCGCGCCGGTCATCAAAGATGTCAAGCAGGCCGCCGGCATCTTTCGGAGCGTCCTCAAAGAAATGGAAGAGCGCTACGACCGCTTTGCCCGGCTTGGCACCCGGAACATCGAAGGCTTCAATTCCCGTGTCCCGCCCGAAGAGCGCCTGCCGTTTATCGTGGTGGTCGTGGACGAACTTGCCGATCTCATGATGCAGCAGGGTCCCGAAGTCGAGACTTCTATCTGCAGGATCGCCCAATTAGCCCGCGCCACCGGCATCCATCTGGTGATTGCCACCCAGCGCCCGTCGGTGGACGTCATCACCGGTACGATTAAAGCCAATATCTCATCGCGCATTGCCTTCGCCGTCGCCACGCAGATAGACAGCCGGACCATTATTGACATGCCCGGCGCGGACCGGCTGATTGGGCGCGGCGATATGCTCTATATGCCGATTGACGCCGCAAAGCCTCTTCGCGTCCAGGGCTGCTACGTCGGTGAGCGCGAGACCGAAGAACTCGTCAAATACTTACGCAATCAAGAAGAAGCCGTCTACACCATGATCCCCTCCGAGTCCAGTAGTGGCGGCTACGGCGCGGACGGCGGGGACGACGGCTCTTCCGACGAGCTGTTTGAACCCTGCGTTCGCTGGCTCGTCATGCAGGGCCAGTGTTCAACGTCCAGCTTGCAGCGCAAGTTCAAGATTGGCTACACCCGTGCCGCCCGCCTTGTAGAAGTCATGGAAGCCCGCCAGATCGTCGGCTCTCAAGACGGCGTCAAGCCCCGCGAGATCCTGCTGCGCTCCGAAAACCTAGAAACCTTCTTCGCTGGCACCCAGCAGGGCGATCTAGGACAGTGATTGGAATAAGAATGTTGTCCGCCCCGAAGTTATCCAATGTTGTTTGCTAACCATCGCAGTGAGTGGGAGGAGCTAGATTCTTTAGGGGAGCCGACTGTCGGGAGAGCACTCCCCGTCGGCGGCTTTGTTTTCGGCAACTCTTTTGACGCACTTCTGCGGAATATTTCAGCAGATTATCTGGGGGCAGTCTGGAAACGATTATCGGATGTACTGGAACAAAATCAGATGACCGTTCGGGACTTATCCTGGGGGTGGATGTATCCAGGCGAAACAGGGTTTGCCGACTCAAGTGGAGCGTCCGCAGGTCATTCCGCGCCAAGTGACTATTTTGGCTGGACAAGCTGTGAGCTTTCAGAAATTTGGCGCTCGAACCAACTGAGTCAACTAGACGAAATTCTTAAAGCAGGCGTGCCGCCACTCCGGTGTACGGCGACATGGCGCTCTTTAAAATGGCGGATTGCACCCGATAATTTTCCACTTGCGCTGAACCTTGTCGAAGCCCTGTGCGTAGAGGACATCGTAGAGTGGAGTCCAAACGTCGTTCTGGCTGGTGTTACGGCCCCTCCGGAACTTTGGCGAACGGCAGCCTTGGCGATTCAGAACAACGACCAGGAGCATCTTGATCGTATTGTGAAAGAAGCACAAAAATCTTATACGACTTTGGGCTTCCGCATATTCGTTCTCGGTTATACGAAGTATTTAAACGGCGGTGGATACACAGGCGCACTCAGGGTACCGTCGATTGAATAATTTCTGATTTCTGTTTTGTGTTTCAGTGGATTGCCTTGCTTTTGCATAAAGCGTATTAGGGCGAACTATTCAGAATGCGTCTTCATTATTATCAAGCCACAGACTCGCTTTACATTGACCTCAGCTGTGGTTTTTGACTACGATGAGGCAGGCCATGTTTGCGGGATTGATATTGACTATGCCAGCCAAAAGCGCGACCTAGCGCATCTTTCCGAAGGCTTGGAGACCTACCTTTTGAGCGAGTCAGCATTGGCAAAAGATTGGCTCAGCCCGGAAGAAGATGAAGCATGGAAAGATTTATAAGAGAAGGGATAGCATGACAGTCAGATCACAAGCAAGACCAAAAGCGAAAGCGGAGAATGCTCACACTACTGCCACAGCAGGGCCGACCTTGCAGGACCGCATTGATGCCATGATGACGACGGCCGTCAAGAACGCACCACCGTCTTTGTTCGTCGAAGAGCAGCGCAAAAAGAATCAGGCAGCAATTGAGATGCTTGATCAATGGGATGAAGAAGACAAAACCGATGTCCCCGAGGAGATGGCTCGGCGAGTGGCGGAGTGGCAGGAGTTTAAGAAAGGCATGAACGAAAACTCCTTGTCCGGGCGGATTATCTACCCGGCTGAGGATTATCCATGACCTATGCGCTGTTTTTTGCTGGGATTTCTGTGAAAGGAGCATTGAAATGACACTCATGCTGGAATTGGAACCGGAAGTCGAGACGCGGCTTCGCAGGAAGGCGGAGCGGGCGGGGCAGAGTCTCCCAGATTATCTCATTGCAGTGGCCGAGGCTGACGTGGAAGAAGCTGAAGATGAGGATGCGAATGGCTCGGCGGCAGATCTTTTCGCAGGCCGAATTGGGTTATTTCAAAGCGGCGGCGACGGTGAATGGTCTCAGGATACTGGGCGTAAGTTCGCCGAAGGAATGGCGGAGAAGCGCCGGCAGGGGCATTTATGAGCAGGAAGCAGCGCGGAATGACGGCAAACGTAACTTTAACGGATACTGGGCCGCTTGTCGCTCTGTTCGACACGGACGACAAGCTTCATATTCAAGCGCGGCAGGCGCTTTCCGCGCTGCCGAAGACACCTCTGCTGATGACTTGGCCTTGCCTCACGGAGACGATGTATCTCCTGTACCAGTCCATCGGCTATGCCGCACAGGAAGAACTTTGGGGCTGGGTTGAGGATGGCTTGCTTCAGCTTCACATTCCGGGCAGCAGCGAGTGGCCCCGGATGCGTGAACTGATGGCGCAATACAAAGATGCGCCGATGGACATGGCAGATGCGTCTCTTGTTGCAGCGGCAGAAGAACTTTCGCTGACGCGCGTTTTCACATTTGATCGGCACTTTTACGCTTACCGCCTGACGAACGGGGATGTACTGGAAGTCATTCAATGACTTACGCCCTGTTTTTGCTGGTGTTTTTGTGTGTGCCGATTGCGGCCCTGCTGCTTGTCCTGCGCGGGAAGATCAACGCCCGGTATCTGGTCGCCTGCGCTCTAGTTTGCCTCTTAGCGTTTGTTTATACGTCGCCGTGGGATAATTATGCGGCGAAGACGAAGCTATGGACCTATGACCCGACGTTTGCGCCGCCGAGCCATTTTGTGCTGTATCTGCCGTGGGAAGAATATGCATTTTATTTCGCGCAGGGCATTTTGATGTGTCTTTTGGTGGTCGTGCTGGCGAGGTATCTGCGCCCGAAAACAGGCCGGAGCGAACTGTGAAGCCGTGGACATATCTGAGTTATGAGCTGTGGTGGGCGCTGCCGGTGATTGCGCTGCAATGGGCGGCTGCCGGGCGGGAGCTATGGCGCTGGCGTCGACTGCTGGTCGTCTCGGTGGTGCTGGCAACAGCCTACTTAGGAGCCTGTGATGCGTTTGCGCTGGGTCACGGGATTTGGAGCGTTGATCCAAACCGCGTGGTCGGGGTGTACGCCGGGCCGCTGCCGCTGGAAGAGTTAGTCTTTTATTTTGTGACGAACATTATGGCCGCGCAGGGGTTTGTCCTGATCGCCGGGTTCTTACGGGAGCGGAGAACCCGCCCCACTGCAAGCAGCGACCCTCCCGAAACGGGAGGATGAAGAGTTTTAGGTCAGCATTGTAATTATTGAACTCTTCGTCCTCCCATTTTGGGAGGACCCTTGCGGAACGAGGAACGAATGAAGCAAGAAGGTGGGTTTTTGGTACCATCAGCTATTGAAACGTCGCACCTGCGGAAAGACTACGGCGGGACACTGGGGCGCGGGGCGTTTACCGCCGTGCAGGACCTGTCATTTTCGGTGCCGCGCGGGCAAGTCTTCGGCTTTCTTGGGCCAAACGGAGCAGGCAAGACGACGACAATCAACATGCTGCTCGGCAATATCGCGCCGACATCGGGGTCGGCAACGCTGCTCGGACGACCGCTTGGCGATTTAGAGGCACGGGCGCGGCTCGGGTTCCTGCCGGAGAAGTTTCAGTTCCATGACTTTCTGACAGCGGAAGAGTTTTTGGACCTGCACGGGCGGCTTTACGGCATGGGACCCAAAGCAAGGGCGAAGCGCATCCCCGAAGTCTTAGACCAGGTGAAGTTGTATGACCGGCGCAAAAGCAAGCTGTCAGAGTTCTCAAAGGGTATGCAGCAGCGGGCGGGTCTGGCCCAGGCTATTCTCAACGACCCCGAGTTAGTGATCCTGGATGAGCCGACGTCTGCGCTTGACCCGCTTGGACGCCGGGAAGTGCGGGAGATTGTGGCAGGACTGAAAGAGCGCGGCAAGACGGTTCTCTTGAACTCGCATCTGCTGGGCGAGATTGAGATGACTTGCGATCAAGTGGCGATTTTGAAGAAGGGTGAAGTCATCCGGGTTGGGGCGATGGACGATTTGTTAGCGGCCCCGGCGACTGTTGAAATGCGGGTGCAGAACATCTCCCCTGCCCTGCTTCGTGCGTTGGAAAGCTTGGCGCGGACCATAACCGTAGACGGCGAAGAGATTGCCATTGGCATCGGCGACGAAGCCATTATTCCCGAACTCGCCGCTGTGGTTGTTGGACATGGGGGACGCCTTCTATCGCTCATCCCGAAGCGCGAGTCGCTGGAGGATTTGTTTATCCGCGTAGTTGAGGCATAGGAACAAAGAAGGCGAACACGATGAGAGAGGGCGAACCTTATGTTCGCCCTCTCTCATCTATAACGAGTTAGGTTACACATATTGCTGAATGGAATTTGGGTGCTGGCTGGGCTGACCGTGCGGGAAGCCATTCGGCGGCGGGTGTTTCTTGCGGGGCTGGTAATCGCCGCACTCTATGTCGGCTTTTCGTTTCTGCCGCTTCATATCAAGCCCGGCTTCTTTATCGGCCTGGACATTGAGACGGCGAAAAACAACACGGGGCGCATCTTTGCCTGGCTTGGGTGCGGGACGATCAAGTTCTTCGGGGCAATTTTGGCAGTGGCCCTATCTGCCGGGGCAATCACAGCAGAGGTAGATAGGGGTGTTCTGTCGGTGATTGTGCCGAAGCCGATTCCCCGCGTGGCTGTTTATCTCGGAAAGTGGCTCGGGATTGTTTTCTTGCTGGCAGTGTGTGTTGCGGTCTGGGGGGGACTGCTAGTGCTCGGTATCTGGAAGCAGACGGGGACTTATCACCCACGCATTTGGGAAGGCATTCTCGCGGCGGGCCTTTTTCCCCTCTTGTTCACGACGCTGACGCTGTGCTTTTCGACATTTGCCGGGTATGCCCTGTCGTCAAGCCTTGCGCTGATTGCCGCAGGCGTGGCGCTTGCGGAAGACCTTCTGCATAATCTTTCGCTGCCGACACGGCTGGACGTGCCGCTTCTGGACACGCTGAGTAAAATTGCCGGCTATATCGTTCCGCTTGGTCGTATGAACCACTGGATTACGCATGGTCTCGCGGCCACCGGTTTCACCGGCCCGGCCCCACCGGAAAGCGCGGGGCTTGATCTCAGTTTGATTGCGGCCGCAGGAGACCCGACACAGGCAGCCGCCACTGCAGCGACTTCGCAGGGCGATCTCGTCTATATTCTCCTGTATATGGCGTTCTTCTTTGGCCTCGGTCTTCTTTTATTTCAGCGGCGCGACTTGTAACAAAACCGCCCGGCACTTTCAGCGCCGGGCGGTTTATCAAGAAGCTACTTTTTTGGCGGCGCGGCGGGTGCGGGCGTCAGGGAGACCGGCTTGTCGGTCTCTTTTTTCTTCTTTAGCGGCTTTCGTTTGTCACCCATTTGACTTACTTTTCTTTCTGCCTCTTCGGCTAACTTGTCGCGAACTTATGCGACTTTGACTTTTCGGCAGTTGATTTCTCGATGAGCGAAAATACCGGAGCGCTCGGCTGCTTCGGCGGCAGGCGCTTTGCAGTCCCAAGGCCGAAGCGCTCTTCCAGTCCCAAACGGCACACAAGCGAAAAGACAGGACCATCTTCGGTAACCTGGAACGACACCGGGCGCTGCACAGACATCTCGCGCTGGATCTTCAGCAGGCGGGTCAAAAGAGCGTCATCCAAAGCACTGATCCCACGCAGGTCAAGCACCAAAGGGAGCAGTGACGAAGGCAATTCGCGCAGAGTAACGACCAGCCGCTCGGTGGCGGCAGGATCGAATGCACCATGGAGGACGAAACACTCGGACGATGTAGTTCTCGCAGGGCGCTCGCGTACCAGTAAGGTAGAATGATCGCCGCTGTGTATGTCAAGGTGACTGACAAATGTCGTCCGAGCCAGGCGGCGCGAAGGGGACGGCGAAAACAGCGGCGAGGAGGAAGACACTAGTGGAGACATTAGTCAGCCAGCCTTTCTCGCGTACCCGGCTACGTAGAGTTTGATGGGAGGTGTCAGTCCGGGCAGACACCAGAGGCAGGCGTCGAAGAAACGGCGTTGCTAGGGTTCGATCTGCCCCTTTATTATACCATAAACGACGCCGGATAAACCCAGACTAAAACGGATGCACGAGCTTCAAGGTGATTTTGCTGCGCGTTTTCGGCGAGTTCGGGTCCCCAAACAGCAAAAAGATATCCGTGCCGGCCCGGACCTGCTGGCTGTACGAAAAATAAAGATCGGTGCCGACACCCACCCCCTGGTCCGCCCCACCCTGAGAAACTAGCCGCCCGCCGAGAGACTGGACATCACTGAGACGATACGTGCCAGTCAAAATCGTTTGATTGGACGAGATCGGACCGAGTTTCAGCAAGCTGTAGTTAAGCTGAAGCGTGAACGGACGAGACACGAAAAAGCTCTGCGCCAGCATTAGAAAATTGTAAGGCCGGCCGGCCTGACGTCCGAACACCCCTTCTAAATTGCCCTGCTGATACAGCGTTCTCTTGTTCCATCCAAATGAGAGATCGCCGATATGGTCGTGGAACTGATCCCGCTGGGACTGGTCTATCGACGCCGAAACCCGGTAGCCGGCCCGGCTCTGGACAAACGCAAAAACATTCAGATCGTTGTGAAAAAACCCGCCCGAGTGGTGCTGGTAGGCATTGGCACTCACCGAAACATCATAGCGCTCAATCGTGCCTTTGTCAAACTGATTGTACTGGTTCAGGCTGAGATAAGAGCCGCGCAGATCGGTTTCCGGGACATAACCAAGCGAGCTGACAAAGCTGCCGCCGATGTCGCTGTACGCCATGTCGAGACTGGTCTTGCCGAACGGCACGTTGGTCGAAAACTCAAGCTGGTCGTCGCCGCCCGAAGGGCTGCCTTGAAGCGCCGACTGGGTGTGAAACCCGCTCAGCGTGTACCGGGTCAGGCCCCGGCGCAGGCCGTACGAGCCGAAGAGACGCCCGACCTGGTTTCCCGGCTGCCCTGGCACATGGTTGTCGGTAACGGCAACGCCCGCCTGCGAGTACAGACCGATGTCCTTTGTCAAATTAAGTGCGAGACTATCCTGCGGGTTTGTGCCGCTGGTATTGCTGCCAAGGAGGCCGACGGCGAGATCCCCCTGCTTGCCGGCGGCTTTTATCCCCTGATCTACCGCCCCAATCCGGCGCGAGTAAAACAGATCGCTTGCCGGCAGGAAGCCCGCCCCTTCGGCAAAGAACGGCCGGTAATCGGTCAGCAGCTTCTCGTTGTACGAAAAGCTGATATTGGTCACGTCCTGCTGGATCGTCTGGAAATCCGGGTAGACCGTGCCGACACCCGTCAAAGTCGTTGACAGCGGATATTTGATGTCCAGCCCGACCCGCCCGGAGTTGCCTGCGCCACCGGTTACCAGCGTATACGGCAGAAAAGTCGGGCGCGGTGTGTAGAACGGCGGCGCGAAGCCCGTAAACTCATCCAAATACTGCGGCTCGGTGGAGTTGTCCACGCCTGCCGGCGGCATATACGGCCAGCCCTGCAAGTTCGTTTCCCGCCCAAGCTGACGATACAAAACCATGCCGAACGCGCTTGCGCCCCGCGAGTAACGCAGCAGGGCAAACGGGATCGCCATTTCGCAGTTCCAGCCGCGTTTAGTCCGACGAACTGCCGCTCTCCAGTCGCCGGCCCAGGTGATATTGTCGGCGGTTCCACCTTCAAGCTGCTCGGCCTGGGTGCCACGCGCACTGACAAAGAATGACGAAAAGCCGCGCCGGTTGTTCTGGCTGTCAATGTCGAGGCCGACATAATCATCATGGTAGATGTTGCCGTTGCGCCGGGTTTCCCCCGCTTTGATCAGCTCCGGGTGGTCGTCTAAACACCGAAATGCTAGATAGAGGTGCGTCTTGTCCGCACAGATCCACGCCTGGGTCTGCTCCGCCGGCGGGGCGGCATGACCGCCGCCGTAGCGGAAAAAGCCGGCGGCTTTGGTGGCCGTCTTCCAGCAGGGATCGTTTATTTTACCGTCCATTACAGGCGGCTGGGTGCAGGGGGCGACCGTGAAGCTCTGCCGGGACCAGGCTGCCGGGTCAGCCGGCACAAGAACCGGCGAGTCGCCAAATTCGTCTTCGGTCAGCGCCTGCGAAGCCCCCCCCTGCACGGCAGGCGAGGTCGTCGCCACCTGCGGCACAGGCTTTGTCGGAACCAGGTTCGCGGTCGGCACTGCCGCCGTTCCCGGCACAATCGCTGGAATGAACAAGAGCAGGAAAATCAGCAGAAAAAAACGGCGCATCAATCGGCAGCAACCCTTCGCGAGACGAGCAAGGAGAAAAAATAGGGGGGGAAGCTTAAAGTCCCAATACAGTGTAGCATAGGACGGGGCAAAATGCGATGGAAATACACGAAGGCGATTGTCTGCAAATGCGAACATGGGGGTTCGCCCCGGCGGGGCAGCTGCCCTTCTTTGTCGTGCTCGCCCGTTTAGGCACCAGGCGCGATGCGTGACTTTAGCGAACGCCATAGCTCAGCGGTAAATGTCAGCAGGTGCGCTTTGCGGCGGCTCTCCGTAGCAGGGTCCTGACTCAGCGGCTCAATCAAGCGGAAAAAGTAAACCGGGGTACTTTGCCGGCCAAAAAGTGCATTTTCCATCATGGCGGCCCGGATGCGTGTGCTGCTGCTCAAAACCTGGTTGTCCACAACGTAAAAATAGGACACCGAGACGTCGGGCAGACCGGCGGTCGTACAGCCGGCATAAGTCTGCATCACAATCGGCGTTCCCGGTACGGCCAGCGTGTTCGGGTCGGACAGCCGGTAGCCGCTGAGGCACAGGCGCGGGTCGTGCAGCGCGACCCCCGCCGTGCCGCTCAGTAAGAGAAAGTCAATTGTATCAGGCCGGGTGCCGTAAGTGCGGAACAGCATTTTCGAGCCGGGCAGCGCACCCATCAAGTAGTTGCCCGGCGCAATGTCGCCCGGCGACTTGTCCCCGGCAACCTGCTTTGGCACATCGGCGGACGCAACCCCAATGGGAAACGATTCCAGCGGCGGGTGCCAGAAATGAGCGGCTCCCGCCGCGCTGCACAAAGACAGCGTTAAAACAGCGGCAGCCCAGCGAAAGTGCGGCATCCCAGTCTCCTTGCAATCCCAAATAAAACCAAGAGGCCCAGCCCAACCACGGCAAGGCCGCTCGGGTCATGGATCAAATGCTCGGCCCTTGCCCCGAAGCTGTCCCCAACGACGGCGAGCAGAGTCAAGCGAAAAACATTGTCGGCAACCGCGAGTGGCAGCGACAGCGCAAACAGCACGAGGCGCCGGGCTTGCGAGCCGTCGGCAAGCCAGGCGAACGCCGAGGAAATCACCAGCAGTGTCAGAAGCAGCATGAACCCAGAACATGGCTCTTCGACAAACAGTGAAAAGCTGTCAAGCGTAATCACGTTGCCATGCAAATTTGTCGGGAACTGCAAAACATGGAGAAGCCGGTTCGTCAGCTCAGTCGAGAGCTGCTGGCTTCCAAAAGTCGCCTCGTGCAGCAGCGGGCCAGGCAGCGGGGACATCCAGACAAGAAACAGCAGCGGGAACCAGGCCGCACGGAAAAAGCGCCCGCCCAGCATCAGCCAGACGCCGCTCCAGACCGAACCTAGTACGCCCAGTGACGCCACCGCCAGCAGCTCATGTTTTACGCCGAGCAGCATCAGTCCAAGCGATGCGAGAAGCGCCGGCAGCGCGGCGTAAGAAGGCGTCAGCGGCACGGTTTTCAGTAGGTCTCGCCGGTGCCAGAGCATCAGCGCGACAAGCGCGGGAATCGCCGGGCCATAGACATAAAACGAGTTCGGCGCCAGATACGCCGCAATCCACTGGGACACGACAACCCAGGAGACAAGCGCGAATAGGACGGCAGACACAGCCAGCAACGCAAGTGTCAGGGGGTCAGGCCGCGCCAGAAATGGCGGCGGTGGGGGTTCAGATGGTGCCGTAGTTTGTTCTTGAGTAATCATAAAGCGTTCTTACCGAGCCGGCAGGCTGGCTGTCTTTGGCGCGGCGGCTTTGGCGGCGACGGCGGCATCCAAATCGCCCAAATACGGCTGGTAATTGGTCATGTCGAAGACGGGCTTGTTTGCGGCATACAGTGCCAGCAGCTCTGCGGCGGCGGACGGGGCTTTTTGCAGGCGTAGCTCGCGGGCGACCAGATCATGCACCTGCACCAGCGGCGGCAGTGTGCCTGCAACATGAGAATTGGCCTTGACAATCAGCGCCACGCCCTGGTTCGGCCCGGTGGCATGCGCGGAATAGACCTGCACCGCGCCGTCTTTTTGGGCGAGGATCGCCTGACGCAGTGCCGGCGACAGCGCCCCGGCGGGCAGACCGAAGCCGTTGATGCCGTCCACCCGCAGGCCAGGAATGGCGGCGATGCCCGCCGGGGACATACCCGTTCCAAGCAGATGCACCGCCTGCGCCGTCTTTTCGGCGTTCGGCGCAATCACTAATGTCGCCTGCATCTGGGCCGGCAGCGTGTATTTCGCGGCGTGTTTAGCATACTCGCCTGCAATCTCGGCGTTGCTGACCACAATGCCCTGCATCCGCAAGTTTTCGAGTGCGATGTCCTGACCAATGGCTGTCCGCAGCTCGGCCGGCGGCAGGTTCGGCAGTGCGCCCGAGCGGCGCAGAAGAGCAATCCGGGCATCAGTGTCGGCGTTTGTCGGGGTCGCTTTCGCCCGCGCGGCGGCCTGTTTAATAACTTCAGCGACGACCATGCGGGTCAGGACCGGCTTGCCGGCGGCGGCGTCTAAGTTCGCTTCATACTCACGCTTCGAGACCGCATGGTTGCCGATTGTCAGGAGGGCGCGGCTTGGCGACCAGCGCACAAACAGCACGACGTTCGCCAGCAGGGACACGGCAGCGAGAACATAAACCGTGCGCGACAGGAACCGGCGCAGCTTGGGCTTGCCCGCCCCACCGCCGAAACTCCGGCCGGTTTCGCGCAGGGTATCGAGGCGAAGGGCGTTCGCGACGGCGGCCCTGCGCTCGGCGGCATTGCGTCGCAGGCTTTGGAAGAAGTGCGCCCGCTGCTTGGCGGCCTTTTGACCGTCGGCGGCTTTAAAAACTTCGCCCTGACGACGGGCGTACTCTTTTTGCGTTTTCTGGTGCGCGACGCGCCGCCGGCGCACCTCTAAGCGGTGCTGAAAATCCTGGATGAGCTTCGATAAAGGGTTGGGCATAAAACTATCCTAAGTATGAGGGTCTTTCTGCTGGTAAGTAAATGCATAAACTATGCCAAAGTAGGCAAGGCATCCCATCCTGCCGCCGTCGCAGAATAAATAAGGGTATAATAGCACCATGCCACGAGACATCCCCATCGGCAACGGCAATCTGCTGCTGACTTTCGATTCCCGCTACACCCTGCGCGATATTTACTATCCTTTTGTCGGTCAGGCGAACCACACGCGCGGGCAGGCATGCCGCTTCGGGGTCTGGGTAGACGGCCAGATGTCCTGGATTTCCGAGACGGCCTGGCAGAAAAATTTGCGTTACGAGAGCGAAACCCTGGTCACAGAAGTCACGGCAGTCCACTGGGACCTCGGCCTGCGCCTGATCTGCCGGGACTGCGTGGACTTCGACCGCGACTTGTACGTCCGAAAAGTCGAGATCGAAAACTTGCGGCCGATGACCCGCGACGTGCGTCTGTTCTGGCACCACGATTTCAACTTAAACGAGTCCTCGGAGGGCAACACGGCGTACTACGCGCCTAATCTCAAAGCTTTAATTCACTACAAAGGCAAAACCTGGATGCTGGCAAGTGTCAGTGTCGAAAACGGCGGCCAAACCGACTTCGGCGTCCATCGCTACGCCATCGGCGTTTCCCATGCCCACGGCGCGGAAGGAACGTGGCGTGATGCTGAAGATGGTATTTTGGGCATGAACACTGTCGCTCAGGGTGCGGTAGACAGCACCATTGCGGCCCATGTCATGCTCGACCGGACGGCAACGATCTACTACTGGCTGGCGGCGGGCGAGGATTACGCCGCCGTGAAGCTCATTCACAACCTCGTTCAGCACCGTGGCCCCGAGTTCTTTCAGCACCGGGCGCGGATCTATTGGAACCGCTGGGTCAACAAAGACGACATTCCCTATGGCGACCTGCCGGATGCGTTAGTTACATTATACAAGCAATCTCTCTTAATTCTACGCACTCAGATAGATAATCGCGGCGCAATCATCGCGGCAAACGACTCCGATTATTTGACGTTCAACAATGACACTTATTCGTATATGTGGCCGCGCGACGGCGCATTAGTCGCCTATGCGCTGGATTTAGCCGGTCAGCCGGAAGTGGCGCGGAACTTCTACGAGTTCTGCAAAGACGTTTTGCTCCCTGAGGGCTACCTGCTGCACAAGTACAACCCCGACAAGTCCCTGGGATCGTCGTGGCACCCGTGGGCCGACGGCGAAGGTCATACTCAGCTTCCTATTCAGGAAGACGAGACCTCGTTGGTTATCTGGGCCTTATGGGAGCATTACGCCCGCTACAAAGACGTTGAGTTCATTCGGGGTTTGTACGCCCCCTTGATTCGCCGGGCCGGCGAGTTTATGACCGAGTACCGGGAGCCGCGCACGGGCCTGCCCGGCGCGTCCTATGATCTCTGGGAAGAGCGTCACGGCATCCACTTGTTTACAGTTGCGGCGGTATGGGCCGGGCTGAACGCCGCTGCGCTTTTCGCGGAGACATTCGGCGACGAGGAACACGCGGCCTCGTTTCGGACCGCTCAAGACGAAATCAAAGCGGCTGCTCTCGTGCATCTGTGGGACCCGGAGCGCAATCGTTTTGTTCGGCGCATCACCGTGGACCGGTCAACCGGCGCAATTGATGCCGATCTCACCATTGACGCCAGCCTCTACGGCGTCTTCCAGTTCGGCATGCTGCCCGCCGACCACCCGATGGTGGTATCTACGATGGAGCAGATCGAAGAGCGGCTCTGGTGCAAAACCGACATCGGCGGCGTCGCTCGCTACGAGAACGACTACTACCACCAGATTAGCCAGGACATCGGCGCGGTTCCCGGCAACCCGTGGATTATCTGCACCCTCTGGCTCGCCGAATGGTATATCGCCAAGGCTCAAACGCTGCCTGACCTGACCCGCGCTTTAGACATTCTCGAATGGGTCCGCAAGCATACGCTCGAGTCCGGCGTCTTGGCCGAGCAGATTCACCCGTACAACGGCGACCCGATTTCCGTCTCGCCCTTAACGTGGTCCCACGCCACCGTCGTGATGACCGTCCGCGAATACTTAGCCAAGCTCGACCAGCTCTGCGAGTCCGACTCCAAGAACGCCCTACTCTCCGGCAGCATGGACTTGTACGAGATGGCGGATTAGGCACCGCCGCGAACTTAGGGGCAATTAATGATGAATAATGGCTGGTTTCTCGGACTTGAGGTCAGTTTGGCTGTCAGCATATTTACCGCCATTGTTCGGCGAGTTTGGCCGATGTCTGACCCCAATGCAAGACGCCTTGCTTACCTAGAGCGCAGGGTCAGTGAGATGTCGAAGCAATTAGGGATCGAGGAAGCCCCGCCGATTGGGGTGCAGGAGCTAATCGTGCAAGGGCGCAAAATACATGCCATCAAGTTATACAGGGAACAGACCGGAATGGGTTTAACGGCCTCCAAAGAAGCGGTAGACGTGATGGAAGCACAGATGAAGACGGCAGGTTTGGCATAGGCGACACTTCGCATCTCAGGAGATATTCATGGCGTTGACACTTGAAATTTCGCCGGACATGGAAACTCTGCTGCGGCTCAAAGCAGCGCAAAGCAACCAAGACATTACGGCTTATCTGCTGAAACTCGTCGAGAGCGACCTAAACATTGATCTTTCCGAGCACAAGGGATCGGAAGATTATGCGTCGGCAGTTGCCGGCATTCAGGCAGGCATTGAGGACTTCAATACCGGCAACAGCATTTCCTTTGAAGAATGGTGCGCTCGGGAAGCGGAACGAAAACAAGAGCGGCATCAGCCTGGTACTCGCAGCCTTGAAAAAGCTGCCGGATGAACAATCCTAAAGAAAATGGATTTGAGGAAGAGCCGTCAACAAGATGGGCTATACGAATTTCCAAACGGGCCGACACGGAAATCACGGCGGCCCGGCAGCATTTTACGCGCACGGCGGGCGAAAATATTGCAGAAGAATGGCAGGAAGGGCTGCAACAAGAGATTGCGAAACTGGCTCAGTTTCCGGCACGTCTTCCGGTCGCACCCGAGCGCGCGGCCCAGCCTATCGCCTCTTTTTCTTTTTGAGAGATGACGGGCAAGATGCCCCCACAGTAGCAATCGTGCATGTCCGGCACTCGGCACAAAAGACAATGACACGCAAAGAAGCGAAAGAAATTACAGCGGCTGAATGAGCATAAAAGCCGTGATTTTTGATGCCGATGGGGTATTAATCTTCCCGTGGCTCTTTGCAGAGCATCTGGACGGCGAGTTTCAGATTACGCGGGAGGCGACACGGGCATTTTTTGAGGGCAAGTTCACCGAATGTCTGTTGGGGCGGGCAGATCTCTCGGAAGTCCTGCCGCCGTATCTCGACGAGTGGGGCTGGACAGGGTCGGTGGCCGAGTTTATGCGGCTCTGGTTTTCAGTGGAGGACGCGGTGGACGCTCGGATGCTGGGTGCAGTGCAAAGTCTGCGTGGGGACGGCATTTTGTGCTATTTGGCAAGCAACCAAGAGAAGCACCGGTCGGAATACATGCGGACAGTCATGGGGTTTGATGCTGACTTTGACCGGCTGTTTTTCTCGTGCGAGATCGGCGCAAAAAAACCCGATGCGCGGTTTTATGAAGCTATCGAGGGGGCGATTGGCCTGGATGGCGGCCAGATTGCATTTTGGGATGACTCGCCGTCCCACGTAAACGCCGCGAGTCTGCGGGGATGGCAGGCGAAATTGTACACGAGCTACGAAGACTTTGAGTGCCAAATGATGGAGATAAAAACAGTAATTTGACAGGATGGCGCAAACAACCAATCGGCGATCTGCCGCTGTATCAGGCGCAAACAATGGCCTGGCTGCCGCGTATCACGCAGGGCTTTACGACCAGAAAGGGCGGAGTCAGTGTCGCGCCGTATGATTCGCTGAATCTCGGGGCACATATTGGCGATGACCTGGCGCAGGTGATGGCAAATCGGCGGCGAGTGTGGCATGACTTAGGGGTCGCTGAAGAGAATGTGGTGCTGGCGGAGCAGGTGCATGGCGATAAAATCGCGGTTGTCACGGCAGGGGCGGGGTTAGCGCCGATGGCCGGGGTAGACGCTTTAGTCACAAACACGCCGGGCCTACTATTGATGCTGTTTTTCGCCGACTGCGTTCCTGTCTACCTGGTGGACCCAATCAAAAAAGTCATCGGCCTCGCTCATGCTGGGTGGCGCGGGACGGCGGCAGATATTGCCGGCAAGACGCTCCAGACGATGATACAGGAATATGGCTGTGTCCCATCGGTGTGTTTTGCCGCTCTCGGGCCATCTATCGGCGAGGGCAGCTATGAAGTCGGGCCGGAAGTTGCAGACAGGTTTCGGTCCCTGCCGGGGGCGCGGGCAGCGAATGTCGTGACCCCACGCTCGGATCTCGGTGGCACTTACAATCTGAACTTGCGGACGGTCATTTTCGGACAGCTGCTCGCGGCGGGAGTGCCGGCAGGGGCGATTGCAGTCTGCGACGAAGACACGTTCCGCAACAAGCGCGACTTCTTCTCGTATCGCCGCGACGGGGCCGCAACCGGGCGTATGGCCGCTTTTTTAGGAATTCAAGGTTAGGACTCAAAGGAGGGGCGGGATGAACCGTTTATTTGTCGGATTCGCGCTAGCTGTCTTGATTGTGGCGCTTGTCTTTATCAATCAGGGCGTCAAAAAGTCGGGGACACCAGACCATGACGAGGATGCACCGCCGCGGACTGCGGCGGCGGCCCAAAAACCTGCCGTCAAAGTGCCGGGGATGGCGACCACCGCAACCGATTTGCCTGCCGAGCAGACGGTCGGGGACCCGGCGTCGGCTAAACACAAAATCGTCGTCGGATGGTCTTACAACGAAGTTAACCAGCAGAAGCCGGAAACGCTTGCTGCGCCCCTAAAAGCCATTAGAAACTATGCCCAGAAGACCGGCAGCAGTGTGGTGATTGTCAACACCGATGTTCCCGTCTCCGATCGCTCCCCTGCCGCTCGAAGCATCACCAAAAATGGCGTCTTCGTAGACGGCAAGCCAGTCGTCAGCGGCGACCTGTCTGCAAAGCCCGCTCAGGAAGTCGTCGGTGCAGTGCAGGCGGCGGCTAAGTAGCCTATTTTTCGGCGCGTTGACGGGTCCCGACCTGAGACAGCTTCAGGGCGACTTTAAATACGTTTGAGAGATTAGAGGCATACGAAAGTGCCGGCTTCATTTCTCCCGGATGAATTGACTGGACCGCGTCTTTGATATGAGATGCCGCATCTTTCACAGCTAAGACGGCGACCTTAGCCGAGGTGCCGATATGTTTGCCGCGCACGGTTTCCTGCTGGGCGATGCCCTTGACAGTGATCGTCAGGTTCCTGCCTGCTGCTAAAGGCCGCTTATAAAGCCGCCCGGCGTTATCTATCACCGAAGTTTTCAGCTTCAGAGCGGTTGAGGCAAGAAAGATCAAAACGCCGATAAGGCCAGCCAGCGCAAGAATGCAAAAGGCCGTGCCAACCAGGAACAAAATACTAGACATCGTGATTTTCCTATCAAGTTTACGTGAATAAAAGACAAGGAGAGATTGCCCCATGGCACAATCAGCAGCACTCACGACAGCCCCGAAGCCGCTCGCCGAGGGCGACCCGGTGCGCCTCGCCGACCGCGAAACGACTGCCCCCGATACCAAGTCAGGGTTGTTCTACCCATATTACCGGGGATTGACCGGCACTATCGCAAAACTCTACAGCGACAGCACGGCTGCTGTGGCCGTTGACCCCGAAAGCCTGCCCGACGACATCCGCAAGCGCCACCAGACCGGCACCGACGCCATGCGCCAGAAATGGCTCGACGGCCTGTCCGAAGAAGGCCGCAACAAGCTGTCCGCCGCCGAGAAAAAGTTCTCGCTCCGCTACAGCCTCCTTGTAAGCGTGTCCGATCTCTCGCCGGGAGACGCGCCCGAGCCGGTCCGCAAGAGCCTCTCAGAAATCGAGGAAGCCGAAGCCGCTCATCTTGCTGAAGTGGCGAAAAGGAAGAAGAGCTAGGTTCCTACCGACAGCACGGCGAGATGCCCGAACTCGCCGTGCAGCCAGGCCAAATCAGCTGCCGTGCCGCGTACGGCGGCTTCGACCGCCTGCTCATAGGTGACAAAGTCCAAATCCGATGCCCCGCTTTCGTAGTCTGCTGCGATTGCCTGCGCGGCAGCGGGGAGCATGACTTCAAACTGAACAGGACCGGGGCCGGCTTCCTGCCAGACACGGCCTATTAGGGCGGCACGTGTATGACTCAGCGGGATGGCTTCAAGAAATGGATACCCCCACCTCAGCGGCTTGTTGAGGGCGGTCGCGAAAAAGAGCAGCTCTGTCTGCTGAGTCTGTGGACTGGATTCGCCCCGGACAAATGCGCCATCGGCCAAAGCGTCCGGTCCTGCCAATGCCCTGCTCACGACCGCCTCCCACTGCGCGACGCTGAGGTTCCAATTCGGGGTCTCTGCCATACCGGACAGTGTACCCGAGAATGCACGGAAGAGTGAAAGCGGCGCCGAAGGATTGAAAACTATGCCGGACCCGACAGAACAATTGACGCCTCCATCGCCGACACCCGGCAAACGTACTTCTTTGCCGCGCTCCTACTTGTGGGCATTGCTGGTCGCCGGGCTGGTCGCCGCCGGGCTCGCCGCTCTGCTTCACTTTTCTCCGGCAGCTCCGGCTCCACATTCCCCAGCAGCGGTTCTGCCGGTCACGATGCCGGAGATAAATCCGTCCGCAGTTCCCATCAATATCACCAAAAAACCGGCGCAGACTTCAGAAACGCCGCTCATGGTAACGCTCTCCAGCGGCGCCGCCGGGAAACCTGTGCGCGTGGGAAAACCCGTGATGATCTTGGCTTACGCAGAACTGCCGCCGGGCGCAAGCGCGACGCTTGCAGTCTCATACAGCCGAAACCATGGACCACAGACCCTGCTGGCGCTGGTGCAGGGCAGCCTTGCGACTATTGCCTGGACCCCGATCCTGCCGGGGCAGTACGACTTTACAGCTTCCGCGATGGATGCCCGCAAAAACAGTGCGCTCTCGCATCATCTTTTGATTGCCGCCGACGCCGCCCCAGTCCTTCCCATGCCCGTGTTCGTCCCTGCCCCATCGCTGCCAGTGCAGGTCGCCGTAACGGAGCCGAGCAGGAGCGTCCAGCGAGTGCGTCCACGACGACCGGTGCAGAAACGGAGCAAATCCGCGCAAAGACCGAATTCACCCGAACTTGCCGCCGGGCAGCCAGCAGTTTTACACGCCTACCATGTCGCCGCCGGGGCATTTATCGTTCGCCCTGTCGCCGAAACACTGGCCGGGGCGTTGCGGCGGCACGGCTTTCATGCGTCCGTTCGTCTCGGCCCTATCCTATATCACAAACAGAGCTACGTTGTCGAGACCGGGGCTTACTTGCGGCCGGCAGACGCAAACCGGCAGCGCGATACGCTGAAGCGCAGCGGCTATCCCGCCTATATTTTTCAGTAGCCGTAACGCGCCGGAACTTTTGGGTGGTCCTGTGCCTTTTTCTTTTACTAGTGTTGTTATGGTAAAATAAAGGCTATGACCGTTATGCTGAATTCTGAACTGACCCAAGTCTCACATTTGTCGGAACTCGAAGCCGAGTCCATCTTTATCCTCCGCGAAGTCGCCGCTCAGTTTGAGCGGTCTGCGCTGCTGTTTTCCGGCGGCAAAGACTCGATTATTCTCAGCCACCTTGCCCGTAAAGCATTCTGGCCGGCAAAAATCCCGTTTCCGCTGCTTCATATTGACACCGGGCACAACTTCCCCGAAACGCTGTCCTACCGCGATGATTGGATGGAAGTCATCGGCGCGAAGCTAATCGTTCGATCTGTTCAAGACTCAATCAATCAAGGCCGGGCCGTTGAAGAGAAAGGCTACAATGCCAGCCGAAACTTACTGCAAACCGTGACGCTTCTCGATGCCCTCGAAGAGCTGAAAATAGACGCGGCGATGGGCGGGGCCAGGCGGGACGAAGAAAAAGCCCGCGCCAAGGAGCGTTTCTTCTCGCACCGGGACGAGTTCGGCCAGTGGGACCCCAAAAACCAGCGTCCTGAACTGTGGAACCTGTTTAACGGCCACAAGCATCTTGGCGAGCATTTCCGGGTCTTCCCCATTTCCAACTGGACGGAAATGGATGTCTGGCAATATATTTTACAGGAGCAGATCGCCCTGCCGAGCATTTATTTCACGCATGAGCGCGAAGTGATTGTCCGCGACGGCAATCTGCTCGCCGCCTCCGAGTATCTAAATACGCGCCCGACCGAAACGCCCGAAGTTCGGCAGGTGCGTTTCCGAACTATTGGCGACATGACCTGCACCGGCGCGGTTCTTTCTCCCGCCAACAGTTTGGAAGAGATTATCCAGGAAGTCGCCGCAAGCCGCCAAACCGAGCGCGGCACCCGCGCCGACGACAAACGCTCCGAAGCCGCGATGGAAGACCGCAAAAAAGAAGGCTACTTTTGATGTCAGCAAGTCTTGAACTTGAAGTCCCATACCCATTGAGCGACTGCCTTCAGCACAGCGAGACGATCTGCGTTCGTGAATGCTGCGGCATTGACGCGATCTCCGATGATCCAGAATTGGTCGCGCAATGGGGCCGGACTGTCGGGTACGGGACAGTTCAGCAGGCGCTGATACAAGTCCGAGAACTTATTGCACAGGTTGAGGACCTTTCTCAGAAAGTATGTATCTCGTTCCTCAATGCTTGCGTCATCGGCGAGATTACACGCGAGAAACCACTGTCGTTCTTGCAGGCTTTTGAGGCCGCATTAAGGTGTCGCCTAATGAATGAAGTTCTGACACGCGCTGAAATGGAAGTGCAGTTCGATGGCGAATGGGTCTTGGTTTCGGACCCAGAATTGGATAAAAATATGGAAGTCGTTAAAGGGCTGGTGGTCAGTCACGGCAAAGACCCGGAGGCTGTCTATCAGGCCGCGATTGACCTGGGCGTGACCCATTCAGCCTCTCTTTACTTCGGACCGATCCCGGAGATGTCCATTTTGCTGAATATTTGGCTATGAGTGTCGCCTTCAACCCTATACAGGGATTAGTTCTTTTTCCGGCGACCTTGTCCGGCCCGTCAGGAACCCATGTTGCCCAGATTGCGCTTGACACGGCAGCAACGGAAACAACTTTGAGTAAACGCCTGCTCAGGCTAATTGGCTGTTATTCCAACGGCATTTCCTATCCGACGGCCTGGGTGACCGTGGGTAATGGCGTAGTGGCAGTGCCGCAAGTCACGGTGAACATGCTGGAAACTCTAGGACAGCAAAACTCCGATTTTGTCGTTCAGGCGCACACCCTGCCGCCAGGACTACCGATGGATGGGCTGCTCGGCCTTGACTTCATCCGCCAGTATCGTCTCGGCGTTGATTTTCGGACCGGCTTTATGGTCTTGGAATAAGTGAGGAGCATTGATGAGCTTACGCCTTGACCAGCAAATCGGCTTTATTCTCGAACTCGACACACTCAAAAGCGTCCTGCGCCGAAGCTATCTGCTCAATAATACGCAGCGCGAGAACTCGGCGGAGCATTCGTGGCATTTGTCGGCGATGGCCCTCGTGCTGGCAGAACACGCAAACGCAGACATTGACCAGTTTCGGGTTCTCAAAATGCTTTTGGTGCATGACATTGTCGAAATTGACTCCGGCGACACCTATATCTACGACACCGCCGGGAACGACACCAAAGCCGTCCGTGAACAGGAAGCCGCCCAGCGCATTTTTGGCCTGCTGCCCGACGACCAAAAGTTGGAGCTAACGCAGTTATGGCAGGAGTTCGAGGCGCGGGAAACGCCGGAAGCGAAGTTCGCCGCCGCGCTCGATAGACTCATGCCGCTGCTGCATAACTACCACACGGAAGGCCGAAGCTGGCGGGAACATGGGATTACGAAACAGCAGGTGCTGAACTTGAACCGGCACATCGCCGACGGCTCGCAGTCGCTCTGGGAATACGCCGAATCGCTGATTGACGACGCGGCGGCGAAGGGGTATTTGGTGGGCTGAAAAGAGGAAGAACCTCACCCGGCCTCGTTCCTCGTCCACCCTCTCCTTGAGAAAGGAGAGGGTCGGAACGGAGTTCCGGCGTGAGGTTTTCCCAGTGCCGCGAAGCGGTACTTCGCAGCGTCTGCGCTGTGTAGCTGTGCAATTTATTGCATGGCTCGAAGATACTACTGGGGACACTATGATTGACGCCGACACTGGAAACATCCATCTGCCAAACGGCTACGTTATCACGCCCGCGCTGACGCTGGACAAGTTTCGGCAGGCGTGGTCTGGGCGGCTTGGCTGGAGGTCCCAGATGAACGGGGGGCTAGTTAAGACATTCCTGCTCGAAGTAAACATACATTTTGACGCACAGAGGCTGGCAAGAGTGTCTCTTGTGGCTGACCTATCCCACGTTACGAAGGATGATCGGCAACATTGGATTGACACAAAGGCCTTCCATGACGCGCTAATTAGAAACGACTTAGGTGAGCCGGACGCTTTTACCGACACTTACGGTATGGACGCTCCTGAACTCGGCAAAGCGCCGAACTATCTGCGGGCCTGGGGAAAAGCAGTTTCCGAGTTCGATTACGGCGGCGGCGATGCCTACATTTCGGTTGAATATAAAAACGACAAAGCATTATGAATGAAACACTGACGACGGATGATTTTTCGACGACGGGCTATCTCGGCATGGATCTGCTGCGGTTTACGACGGCGGGGAGCGTGGATGATGGCAAAAGTACGCTAATTGGCCGGCTTCTCTACGACAGCAAGGCGATCTTTGATGACCAGTATGAGGCTATTAAAGAGACGACGGAGCGGCGGGGGGAGGAAGGGGTTAATCTCGCCCTGCTGACCGATGGACTTCGAGCAGAACGGGAGCAGGGCATCACGATTGATGTTGCTTACCGCTACTTTGCGACCCCAAAACGCAAGTTTATTATCGCGGACACGCCCGGTCATATCCAGTATACACGCAACATGGTCACAGGAGCGTCTACGGCCAATCTCGCGATTATCTTGGTAGACGCCCGCAAAGGGGTCATCGAGCAGACCCGGCGGCATACGATTATCGCGTCGCTGCTAGGTATCCCCCACATCGCTGTCTGCGTCAATAAAATGGATTTGGTAGACTATAGCCAGACCATCTTCGATGCTATTAAACGCGAATTTGAAGCGTTCGCGGCTGGACTGAACGTCGGCGATGTGTATTTTATTCCGATTAGCGCACTGAATGGGGACAATGTCGTGGATGCGTCTGCCAATATGGATTGGTACCCTGGCCCGGCACTGCTGCCATTGCTGGAGACCGTGCCGATTGAAACCGATATTAACCATACCGACGCCCGGTTTCCGGTGCAGTATGTCATTCGCCCGCAGTCTGCCGAGTTCCCAGACTACCGGGGTTATGCAGGGCGAATTGCCGGGGGCGTCTTTCGGCCCGGCGACGCGGTTCAAGTCCTGCCGTCAGGATTTACATCGAAAGTGCTGTCTGTGGACATGATGGAGAAAAGTTTGACGGAAGCGACCGCGCCGCTATCAGTGACGCTGACGCTTGAAGACGAGATAGACATCAGCCGGGGCGATATGATTGTGGCCCAGGACAATCCGCCTACGGTCTCCCAAGACGTTGAAATTATGGTCTGCTGGCTCGGCGAGAAAAGCCTGATGATTGGCGGCAAGTATACACTCAAACACACGACCCGCGAGGTCAGGGCGATTGTGAAATCGGTGGACTATAAGCTTGATATCAGTACTTTGGACAAGAATACCGAAAGCAAAAGCGTCAGCCTGAACGAAATCGCCCGGCTGACACTGCGGACGACCCAGCCGCTGTTTTTTGACCCGTACAAGCGCAACCGGACCACCGGGAGCGTGATTTTGATTGACGAAGCGACCAATGAAACGGTCGGGGCAGGCATGATTCAATGAACCCAGCACGAATTCTGATTCTTGCAGGCGCGGCCCTGCTTCTCAGCGGCTGCGGCGACGACAAGCCCTACAGCGGGCCGGACCCGGTCCCGCAGGCCGCCAGCTATTCCGCACCTGCGCCGGAAGTCGCCGACAATACCCCGGATCCCTCATTGCCGCCCGACCCCCTGACTTCGGGCATCCATGCAAGTACCACGCCCGACAACCCTCTGCTCGAACCCAATTCGTTCGCGCCGCGTGACCCACTTGCCGATACCGACCCGCTGGCGGGCCGCAAAATGCCGACCAACCACTCGCACTGGCTTCGAGGCCAGGTACAGGGTGCGCGGCTGACTATTTTGCTGAACAGCATCCCCGACGGCGAGTATCGGGGGTTCGTTGACAAAGACATTACAATGAAGCTGCGGGCAGGCATCAATACGGTCTCGTTTGTGTACACGCCGCAAAACCCAGACGCCTCCGCGCGGATGGACCTTTTGGAAGGCGAGCATCACCCACCGATTGCCCCGCTGGCAACGTTCCAGAGCCTGCCCCAGCCGCGCAAGGCCACCAAATTCAAAGAAACGACCCAGCGGTTTACGTTTTTTGCCCATTAATTATTTCACTTAATTCTCACTCCTTTGGGACAAGCGGCATCGGCCAGCTTTTGTCGCGGCTTTCTTCGGTAATCAGCGCAATCTGGTCATAAGTGACATGGAACTGGTTGCAGAAACGCGCGTGGTACTTTTCCAGCAAATAGGCGTTAAATGACGCCTGCTGCTCTGCGCTATCCCGCGACTTTGACTTGGACAGGTAACCAGGGCTGCCGATGTCCGGCACGGGGTAGGCCTTCGCGGCCTGCTGGTGGGCATGAATATCTATCTCGGCCAGCATCCAGGCCAGCTCCTGGCGCTGAGGCAGGACGATCTTTCTGCTGACGGCAGCATAGGGATCGGGCGGACTGGCGGAGGACGGGTCTGGCTGATACAAAATCGTGCCGCGCGTATCCCCACCGGAGTTTGCCGTGACACCGACCGGCTTCGGGTCTGCCGTGGGTGCTTTCTGCGGCGGTGTCAGTACCGAATGGGTGCAGCCGGCGAAACACAGCAGGACCAGCCCGAATAAAAGCAGCTTTGTGCATGAAGCAATCATACGCATTTTTATACCCGACTTAGCACGAAAACATGAAAAAAGCACTGATACTCACGCTCGACATGGGGACCTCGTCTGTCCGGGCCATGCTGTTTGATACGCGTGGACGGGCGCTCCCGAACGCCGAAGTCCAAAGCGCCTACGCCCAAAATACAACGGCTGACGGCGGGGTGCAGACCGACCCGGAAGCCCTCTTAGCGCTAACGGTGAGCTGTCTTAAACAGCTCATTCGCAAAACTGACAACAAGACGCGCGGACGCATCGCTGGGGTCGGCGTATCCTGCTTCTGGCATTCTTTGGTCGGTGTCGGCGAAGAGGGACGCGCTGTAACACCGCTGTTCTCGTGGGCGGACTCGCGGGCGATGGCTCAGGCCGACAAACTCAAAGCCGAAATGGACAGCCTCGCGTACCATCAGCGGACAGGCTGCGTTCTGCATCCCAACTACTGGCCTGCCAAGCTGCGCTGGCTTCAGGAAACTCAGCCGGAGGGGTTCGGCAAAGCGCGGCTTTGGATGTCGTTCGGCGAGTATCTTCAAATGCGCCTCTTCGGCACCGCGACCTGCTCTTTGTCCATGGCGTCGGGAACCGGGCTGCTGAATCAAAACACGAAAGAGTGGGACCCGCAAACCCTCTCCGAGATGCCGATTGCCCTGCGCCAGCTCAGCGCGCTGAGCGCTCAAGACGCGCCCGTCACCGGCCTGGCCCCTGAATATGCGTCCGCACTAGGCCTGCTGAGAGACCTGCCCTGGTTCCCAGCATCCGGCGACGGCGCATGTTCCAATGTCGGTTCCGGGGCTGTTGACGCAGGCCGTATTGCCATCAATGTCGGCACATCGGGGGCCATACGCGTCGCCGTCAAAGCCGGCCAAATCGCCATCCCCGAAAAGCTCTTCTGCTACCGGGTGGATGACGAACGGTTCCTCGTCGGCGGCGCCTTCGCAAACGGCGGCAACGTCTATGCGTGGGCCGAGAAGACCCTCCAGATTGGCGACCGCAGGACCGCCGCGAAAGCCGCTGCCATGTTGACACCAGACGGCCACGGGCTGACGATTTTGCCCTTCTGGGCCGGAGAGCGTTCGCCGGGCTGGCACACCGGAGCGCGGGCTGCGATTGTCGGCATGAACCTCCACACCACCCCCGCCGAGATTTTGCGGGCGTCGCTGGAAGCCGTCGCCTTCCAGTTCGCAAACGTTTATGACATTCTCATTCAGCAGTTCCCGTCGGCAACCCAAATCGTCGCGTCCGGCGGGGCTTTAGTCGGCGACCCGGCGTGGGCGCAGATTATGGCCGATGCGATGGGCGCACCGATCACCGCCAGCCGCGTCGGTGAGGCTACCAGCCGAGGCGCGGCTCTCTTGGCGTTCAAGTCTCTCGGTCAAATCGCCGACCTGTCCGAAGTCCCCGCGTTTCTTGGGAAAACTTACACACCCGACCCCAAAACACACGAGATTTACC
>JAYVVR010000203.1:0-4895 GCA_043786835.1 Armatimonadota bacterium
CGTATGACCGGCCTAAGCTGGCAAACCCACCGGATGGCCGGGACAAGTTCACGGATGTAGACGCGACCACAACCGATTGGGAAACGGCGCTCGGAAAAGTCACGGCCGGACTGACTAATGCCAAGGGCAAAGTGGCGATTTTGGCGGACGCGCAGGAATACAACTCAAGCCCGACCCAGGTGCGCCTGCTGAACGAGTTCGCCGCAAAAGTCGGCGGCACGGTCTTTTCGTATTCGCTCCTCGACGATGCTCCATGGCGGGCGGCGGCAAAGGCTGTCTACGGAAAGAATCAGCTGCCTGCCTACCAGCTTGACCAGGCCGATGTGATTGTCTCGTTTGGCGGCGACTTTTTGGATGCGTGGCCGTCCCCTGTCTATTACGGGCGTCTATTCGGCGACTTCCGGCAGGGACCGCGCCGCAAACAAGGCGAGCATGGCAAGTTTATTTATGTCGGGCCGCGCATGAGCATGACGGCGGCGAAAGCCGATTTGTGGCTGCCCTGCAAACCAGGGACTGAGGCAATCGTTGCACAGGCTATCGCGGCTGCCATCCAGAACCCGTCTGCTTCTATGACTGAGTATGTAGCGCCGACGGGCCTGACCGAAACCCAGCTGGGAGAAATCGCGACTGCGTTTCGCGGCGCAGGAACCCGCGCAGTCGCGGTCGGCGGCAACGGCTTGATGTCGTCGGCGAATCCGACCGAAGCATTTACAGCCGTTGAAACGCTAAATCTCGCAGTCAAAAGCCAGTGTGTCGGCTTTGGCACGGCGGCGATTGCAGTTCCGACGATGAACGCGCAGCGGTCCGGCCTGAAAGGCATTCAGAACTTAACGCAAGCCATGAACAGCGGGCAGGTCGGTGCGCTAATTATCGTCGGTCAGCCGAACCCGGTGTTTACACTGCCATCGGCTGTCGGCTTTTCGCAGGCGCTCGCCAAAGTACCGTTTATCGCCGCGCTAACGACGTTCGAAGACGAAACGACAGCGTATGCCGATGTTGTCCTGCCAACGCGCTCGTTTCTTGAAGAATGGGGTGATCATGTACCGTCGGTCATCCCGCCCGGCGTCAAAATGGCGACCCTGCGCCAGCCGATTATTGATCCGCAGTTTGTCGGCGGTCACGGGCAGGTGCAGGACAACACGACGGCGTTTGTGCCATGGTGGGATACCCGCGCGACGGGTGATTTATTAGCTGACATTGCAAAGCGTGTCGGATCGCCGATGACCGAGACTGACAGCCGGGTCGCCGTCCGCAAAACGTGGGCGGGAATTGGGCAGGCCGATCTCGCTGCCGACACGACCGAAAACGATACAAACTGGGTCAATGCACTGGCGCAGGGCGGGATATGGAGCCAATCCCCCCCGGCTCCCAATACGGGGGGGGTAGCAGCAAAGGGCGTGGCAAGAACCGCCCCTACATCCGCTCTTACTCCCCCAGTATCAGGGGCCGAGGGGCAGAAGCCCGGCCAGTTTACGCTTCAGCTTTATCCGCATATCTACTTTGGCGACGGGCGGCACGCAAACTTAGGCTGGCTGCAGGAAAACCCTGATCCGATGACAATGGCGGTCTGGAACTCGTGGGTCGAGATCAATATGCAGGTTGCCCATGAGCTGGATATCCGCACCGGCGATCTGGTTCAGCTCACCTCGGCGCACGGCTCGGTTCAGGCGCTCGCAGTCCCCTACCCTGCCATTCATCCCAGCGCACTTGCGATGCCGATTGGGCAGGGCCACAGTGTCTACGGGCGCAATGCGGCAGGGCGCGGCTACAGTGCATTGTCCATTGTCGCCCCGACCGCCGACCCCGAGACCGGGGCGCTTGCTTACGCGGCAACGATAGTCACGCTGACTAAAGTCGCAAGCGCGAAGTCGGGCTATTTCCCCGACAACACGACTTTGGTGCTGGCCCAAGACCGACCCGGCGGCGTGGAACCCGAGGAAGTCAAGAACTTGATCCACACGACGGCCAAGGAATGGAAGACCGCAAAGAAAGTCACCGGCCCGCCGGCGGAGAACTCGTCGCTGTTCAACCGGGGCAAGTCCGGCGAGACCCCGCAGGCGCCGGGTACGACCAGCGATCCGGGTCCGGCGGCGAATTAACGGCAGGGCAAAGCGGACGAGGAAGTAAACTTCACTCGCTGACAAAATTGTACTTCGTACAAAAGATCAAGAACACACGCAGTGTGTCGTCCGAAGGACGTTATTTGCAGCGAGTGAAGTTTACTTCCTCGGCGATGCAGAATGAGACGGTAGAAAGACAGACGCGAGAATGCCAAGCGCAGAAGAGTTAGCGAAAGAGAGAGCAGGCGGACCAAGCTCCGGCGGCGAAGGCCCGTCGGAGATTAAAGCCTCGCCGTATATTGTCGAGACGCAGGGCGGGCATAAGACCCGCAAGTGGGCGATGACGATTGATCTCGACCGCTGCACAGGCTGCCATGCCTGCGAGGCGGCCTGCGCCGCTGAAAACAATATCCCGGTGGTCGGCGAGGAGCAGGCGCATCAAGGGCGGCTGCACCAGTGGATACGGGTCGAGCGCTACTGGGAAGGCTCCTACCCGAATGTCAAAGCGCGGTTTATGCCGATTTTGTGCCAGCACTGCGACAATGCCCCGTGCGAGCCAGTCTGCCCAGTCTACGCGACCTACCACAACCCGGAAGGGCTAAACGCGATGGTGTACAACCGCTGCGTCGGCACCCGTTACTGCGGCAACAACTGCCCGTATGATGTCCGGGCGTTCAACTGGTTCGAGCATTCGTGGGACGTGCCGCTGAACCAGCACCTCAACCCCGACGTGACGGTGCGCGAAAAAGGCGTCATGGAAAAGTGTACGTTCTGCGTTCAGCGCATTCGCCGGGCCGAGGAAAAAGCGGGCGCGGAAGACCGTGAGCTGGAACCCGATGAGTTCACGACCGCCTGCGCCCAGGCGTGTCCGGCGAAGGCCATTACATTCGGCGACGTCAAAGACGACCGCTGGACTGTCGCGAAGCAGTGGAACGATCCCCGCCGCTTTCGGCTTTTGGAAGACCTCGGCGTCTCACCGGCGATTGTTTACCTGAAGACTGTGGACGAAGACGCAGGGGTAGAGGGCAAGGTGGCGGTAGGGTAACGCGGGGAAGCGTAAGATTCGTGGGAACAAATTCCTACGCTGTGGGGCGCAGACGACATATACGAAGTAATGATGTAGGCATAGTAGCCGCCTGCGCGGGTACAAGATTAGGTCAATAATTCTGATTGGTTCCCTGTCCAAGGAGGTGAAGAGTAGGCGTCCCCGCCCCACAGCGCAGGAATTTATTCCCATACTCCCTTCTCAGCCTCTGGCTACTGCTAAGAGCAAATTATGTTTGACAAAGACAACATTTTAACGTCGCCGCGCAAAATCGCGCTGGACGCGAACGCTTACGAGCCGCTGCGGCTGGTGCTGGAAGACGCGCACAAATCGCGCTGGACCAAGCTGCTGATCACGAGCTTGGTTTGCTTCGGACTAGTGCTGTTGGGCGCCGCGATCATCTTCGGCTGGGCAGTTCCGACTCAGAGCAATAACCCCGGTTTTTGGCACGTTTCGCTGGTGTCTCTTTTGTACTGGATCGGAATCAGCCAGGCGCTGGTCGCGGTATCGGCGATTTTGCGGATTACGCATGCGTCCTGGCGGTATCCGCTGAACCGGCTGCTCGATATCGGGTCCCTGTTTGGACTCTGGATGCCGCTGCTGCTGCCGGTACTAATTATCGCCCGGCGCGAGATTTACGGTCTTGGCATGATGTCAGGCCAGCGAGATCGGGTGTGGGACAACTTTGGCTCGATTGCCTGGGACTCGCTGGCGGTCGGCACGGCCTATCTTGCTGGCTGGATGCTGCTGTACCTGACCTCACTGCCGGACTTTGCGATGCTGCGGGATCGGGCGGCCCCCGGCACAAAAGAAAAGAAGATTAACGGCACGATTGCGCTGTTTTGGATTGGCTCCGAGCAGCAGTGGCGGGTGCTGCGCCGGGCCGAGGGGATCCTCGTCGTCGGCATTCTGACTTCGTTTGTCGGCTCGCAGACCATTCTCGGCTGGGACTTCCAGCTTGCGGCTGCTCGGAACTGGGACTCCAGCATCTTTGCGCCACTTTATACGTTAAGCTCGCTTCTCGGGGCGCTGGCGCTAGCGGTGCTGATTATGACGGTGATTAACCGGCTGCTTCGGGGCCGGGGCTTTTTTACCGAAAGGCAGTACGACAGTCTCGGCAAATTCATGGTCGGCATTGCGCTGATCTGGACCTACTTCCGTATCTGCGACTTTTTGACGGCCTGGTACGGCCATATTCCGGAAGAATGGATGCTTCAGCAGAGCCGGACAATCATCTTCCCAGTGCTGGTTGGGCTGATGGTGCTGGGCTGCTCGGCGGTCCCGATCTTCGGGAACTTGACGCCGTTCTTTCGCAAGAAGCCATGGGCATTGTGTATTATCAGCGTATTCGTGCTGGTGGGCGTTGCGTGTCAGCGTTACCTGGATACAGTGCCGACATTCGCGCCGAAATACAGCCATGACTTTACCCCGCTGCTGCCGACCGGCCCGGCTATTCTGGTCTTTTTCAGTATCGCCGCCATGTTCGTGCTGACATATTTGATCGCCGGGCGCTACTTCCCGCTGATGTCCTGGTGGGGCACGAGCAAGGAGCGGACACGCACCGCCGAGCGCAAAATGGGCAATGCGACGGTAACGGTGATGGTGGAAGACCCGCCGCTGTGGGAAACATAGGATAATGGGAGAACGAGGGTGTCTGCTATGCCCTTATCACCAGTACGTCACGATTGTTGACTGTTTTTAGAGAAGGCAATTCTTTATGGCATTAATTGAGCGAGAGCTTAACAGATTTCAGGAAACGGAGCGGGAAATCCCGCTTGTGGACACATCCG
>JAYVVR010000204.1:0-4892 GCA_043786835.1 Armatimonadota bacterium
CCTTTTCGCTTGCCGCCGACAATCTTGTTCAGCCGTTCCAGCAGAAACGTCGCCTGCTCGGTACTGTCCCGAATGTTCTGCACCGTCTCCTTCAAGTTGCTCTGCACTTTTGGGTCGGTCGCGACTGTACTCAGCTTCTCAAAATTGCCCGCGATTACGTTGAGCTTATCGGTCGTCGCTTTCAGATTGGCGACGGTTGCACCTAAGTTCTGCGTAATGCCGCCTTTTGAGAGTGCATTGTTTGCCTGCCCAGTAATCCCGGCGACCGCCGAAGTCGTGTCATTTAGGTTTCGGATAATCGCGGCAATCTGCGACTTGTTCTCTGCCGTAATCTGCCTAACCGACCCAGTAGTCGCGGCAAGATTGTCCAAAGACACCTGCTCGCCAGCCTTTGTCTGCTGTAAAAGCGTCAGCACTTGAGCGTTGTCTTCAACAAGCAGCCCGTTCAGCTTGTCGGTGATCTGCAAACCGTTGCGCGAGACCAAATTGACATTGTCCAGCGTCTGCTGCAGGGAGCGGCGCAGCTTCGGGTCATCGGTCAAAGATGTCGCCGAATCCAAAAGCGCGTTGGCTTTCTTTGTCGTGACCGTTACTTGATCCAAAAGTGCCGTGGCTTTGGAAAGCGACGCCGTCAGGTCGCCGACTTTTGTGCCTCTGAGGTCCGCTTCGCCGTCCTGGATCGAGCCGCCGGAGCGCAGTACGGCGCTGGTCGGCGGAACAACCATAATTGTTGCAGTAGTGCCGAGAATAGGCGTTGCGATCAGAAACTGCGAGCCGCGCGGGATCCGCACTTCCCGGCCGTTCAGCTTATTTTTAATTTCAAGCTTCAAATCCGCCTGCTGGCTCGGGGTCAGCGTGACACTCGCCACTTTACCGATCTGGACCCCAGCAAGCGCCACCGGCGTATCGGCAGTAACGCCGCTGGCATCGGTAAACAGGACATCGAACGAATAAGTATTATTATTGAGGACGTTCCCGCGCAGGAAGTAGATCAATGCGCCGAACAACAAAACAACCGCAGCAAACACCAGCCCGACCCGCCCTGCATTGCCCAATGTCGTCATAAGTTGTCTGAGTCCGTTTTCTTTGATCTAGCGCTGCGCCACTTCAATCGGCCCATGCGACTTGCCTTCGATAAACTGCCGGACAATCGGGTCGTCACAATTTTTGATCTGATCCGGCGTCCCGGTCGCAATCACTTCGCCGCCATGGATCATAGCGATTTTGTCACTAATCCGAAAGATGCTCGAAATCGAGTGCGAGACAACAATGCTGGTGACGCCAAGCTTGTCGCGCATCTGCATAATCAGCTCGTCAATGACGCTTTCCATCACCGGGTCAAGCCCCGAAGTCGGTTCATCGTACAGCAAAATCTCCGGCGACATCGCAATCGCCCGCGCCAGCCCCACCCGCTTCGCCATGCCGCCCGAGAGATCCGATGGGTACATGCTTTCCGTGCCGGGCAGACCGACTAACGCCAGCTTCTCGGCTACAATCTGCTTGATCTCGTTGTTTGGCAGCTTGCGGCGGCGGCGCAGGCCGAATGCGACATTTTCATATACCGAAAGCGAGTCGAACAGCGCCGCGTATTGGAAGACCATGCCCATCCGCTCCCGGACATGGTTCAGCTCGGTCTCGCGCATCCCAACGATCTGAGCGTCGCCAATCCGAATCTCCCCACTTGTCGGCGTCGTCAGCCCGCCGATGCAGTGCAGCAGGGTTGTCTTGCCCGATCCCGACATGCCCATGACCGACAAAATCTCGCCGGGCGCAACACCTAAGTTCGCACCCTTCAAAATCTGCTTGGCACCGACTTGGAACCGCAGATCGCAGACTTCGATCCAGGCTGGATCAAGTATGTCTCCCGCTTCGACCCCTAGATGCCGATCTTTTAGCTCGGACATTAAAACGAGGTCACCTTGCTGAACATAAAATACGTCAAAACAAAGTTCGCGAGATAGATTAAGATGATGGACAGCACGACAGCGTTGGTTGTCGCATGGCCCACTTCCGTCGCCCCGCCACGTGTTCGCAACCCCTGATGACAGCCGACAAGCGCGATAATCAGGCCGAATACCAGCGTCTTAAAGATGCCGCGCGTGAAGTCCGATAAATCGAGAAACTGCTTCATCGAGTTCCAGTACACGACCGGCAGTACCCCTTCAGACTGGGACAACAGCGTTCCGCCAAGGATCCCGCCGGCGTCAGCCAAAGCGCACACCAGCGGCACCATGAGAACTGCCGCCAGCACACGCGGCACGACTAAATACTGGATAGGACTGACCGCAAGCGCCCGCAGCGCATCAATCTGCTCGGTCACTTTCATTGTCCCAATCTCTGCCGCAATTGCCGACCCGGCCCGCGCGGCCACAACAACTCCTGTCAGTACCGGCCCCAGCTCCCGCGCAATCGCGAGTGTGACCACTGCGCCGGTAAAGCTTTCCGCGCCGTACTGCTTGAGAAACGGCGCAAAGTACAGCGCCAGCACCGCCCCGGACGTCGTGGTCGTCAGCAGTGCAATCGCCACCGAGTTGACCCCGAGCGACGCCATCTGCTCGATGAGATCACGGGTGTCAACACCTCCGCGCACAGCTTTGATCGTCTGTCCAAGCAGAATCAGTATCTCGCCGAGATAAGTCAGGACAACGACAAACGGGCTGAAAATCTGTGCCAGCACCCCTGCGCCAGGAAGAACCGCCGGTGCATTCGCCGCCGGAGCTGTCGTCAGTTGGTCAGCCATAGGTTTCTAAAACGCCTCAAAACTCGCCGTGAAGCAGCATTGAAATCCGGTACAGTATACTGGCAAACAGGGGGCGAAGTCAAGGCGCGGCCAAAACAGAAGAAGGCACAAGAGAACGGGGCATATTAGTGACGAGGGCGTAAACGCTCTCGCAGCACCAGTACGCCCTCGAAATATGCGCCCTCTCCTTTGCTCTCTGATGCAGGATTTCCCCCGCCCCATGCCGAACCACCCCTTATGCTCACAAACGATGAAGCCCTGCAAATCTTTAAAGACTCCGGCGCTCTTCTGGAAGGCCATTTTCTGCTCGCGTCAGGCTACCACAGCGCCGTTTACTTAGAAAAGTTTCAAGTTCTGCAATTCCCGCCGATGGTCGAAAAGCTCTGCGCCGAGATTGCTGAGCGATTCGCCTCCGCCGAAGTAGACGTTGTCGTCGGCCCCACCACCGGCGGCGTTCTCTTAGCCTATGAGGTCGCCAAGCATTTAGGCGTTCGCGGCATCTTCGCCGAGCGCGGCGACGACGGGAAAGGCCGGGTCCTGCGCCGAGGCTTCGAGATTAGAGAAGGGGAAAACGTCTTGCTGGTAGACGATATTTTGACCACGGGCGGCTCCATTCGGGACACCATGCAGGCCATCGAAGCCTACACCGACAATTTAGTCGGCATCGGTGTTCTCGCCGACCGCTCCGGCGGCACCATAGACTTCGGCGTCCCTTTGGAAGCCCTGCTTCGGCTCGACGTCGAAAAGTTCGCCCCCGACGCCCTCCCCGCCTGGCTCGCCGCCATTCCGCTGACCGAGCGCGGCAGCACAAAACACATAAAGACCACGACGCTATGAACAGCTTTAATCCACAAACTGTCCGCACTTCAACGAGCGGCGGCTGGCTGCAAGAAAATAATCCAGAGCAGATTGTCTCGCGCCGCCCTTTTTCTCAAAGAGTCGGCTTTGGCTTGTCCGCAGCCTCCTTCCTATGAGTGACAGCAAAAGTTATACCGCATCTGCTGCCGCTTTTGCATGATCGAGCGGCTGCCCCGGCGACGGCAGTATTCGCTGACTCAGAGCATTTTGGGCTGGACTTGGACGAGGCGCGGACAAATCGGTAATGGCGAATTTTGTGTGTCCTGCACCCGGTCGCGGTAGTATCAGGTTCGGTTTCGGACACAGCACTGGAAATACGGCCTGCCGATTGCGTCGCTGGAAACGGAACAAGAAGCCTGCCGTTTGGCGTGAGAGATTGCGGACAAATTGGATGCCAAAGTTAGGCTTAACCTGATCCGCTGATTTATGCCACACTTTTGTTTGATTGTGTGCGTTAGTGAGACAGATCACGAGGCTAAACCCCCGTGCTTCAAAGTGCAACTCCCCGCCTTCGCGGGCATGGACTGTTTTTATCCTATCCTGTACCCGCGCAGGCGGCTACTAGGCGTCTTCGCCCCACAGCGTCGCAATTTATTGCCGCACTTTTTATTGCCGCACTTTTTATTGCCGCACATCTCAGAAAGGAACCCACTTGCGAATAACTTCCCTCCGACTTCTCTGTGTGAGCATCCCTGCCGCTGCTCTTTCCCTGCTGCTCTCACTGCCAAGCCAGGCCCAAATGCCGAAACAAACCCAATTCGTTGATGGGATTGATCTGAGCGCGATGGACACGCGGATCAAGCCGACCACTGACTTTTTTCGGTACGCAAACGGAGCCTGGCTGGATAAGGCGGTCATTCCGGCGGAGAAGTCGAATATCGGGGTGTATGACGAAGTGAGTGAGCGTAATCTTGCCCTTCTGCATTCGGTCGCGGAGGCGGCGGCGCGGGACAAGACGCTCCCGCCGAACAGCCCGGCAGGCAAAGTCGGTGCGTTCTACCGCAGCGGCATGGACACGGCGCGTATCGAAGCGGAAGGGGTATCGGCGCTGAGGCCGGAGTTTGCAGCGATTGATGCCGTGCACGATGTTCCCAGTCTCGAAGCAGAGATTGGGCATCTGCACCGGCTGGGGATTGGCGCGGCGTTTTCGTTTTATGTAGACACCGACGAAAAAGCCAGCGACCAGGAAATCGGACAGCTTTATCAAGGCGGCCTCGGACTGCCAGAGCGTGGCTATTACGAGCGCACCGACACGGAAACAGCCCAAATCCGGGCCGCCTATGTGCGCCATGTC
>JAYVVR010000205.1:0-4886 GCA_043786835.1 Armatimonadota bacterium
GCTCCAAAGGACTGCGCCGCGCAGCAGGCCGACGCCGAACAGGCGGGCGACTTCTCCGAACGGCATCCCATCGGGGAGCATCTCCGGGGTCGGCCAGGACGGCCCGGCGGCGTCCGTCTCGGTCAGCATTCCGGTGAGCGTCAGCACCATCAGCGCCAGGACCAGGGCGGCGACTGCCAGCCGCCGGACAGCCGCCTCGGCAGGCGTGTAGGCAGGACCATGTCCAAGGCCGCGCCGCCGCAGCTCGCGCCCGGCAGTATCGCAGCGGGCAGGGTACTTTTCCGGGTCGAGATGCAGGACAATATCCAGCAGATCAGGGTCGGACTGCGCCCGCAGATACGCGCCGTAGACATCCATGTCCGTTTCTTCATCTGTATGCAGCAGCGACGATAGCATAAAGGAATTATACCCGGCTTTGCGCGGGAGTGACCCCGTTGCCGTGCCGAGTGCCCCGCCGTGCCGAGTGCCCCGCCGTGAACGGCAGGTCTGGACGCGCAGACGCGAACCGCACGGTGTGCGGAAGAGTCGGAGCATTCTGTATTCCGGTCGCAGACCGATTGGCCGCAGGCCCGCAGACCTGCCGTTCACGGCGGGGCTTCACGGTGGCACTCCTCAATCTTCTTCCCTCTCTACCTCCCCCAGTCCCACCCAGAACGGCCTGTGCGGTACGGAAGCTGGACAATTTTGCCGGTTGCTGGGGTCACCGCGAACAGCTCGTCTTCGGGGACGGGCGGCTTGGAGACTGTATAGGCAACCTGCGAGCCGTCGGGGGACCAGCGCAGCGACGTGATTTCGCGCCTGCCGAATACCGACCAGCCCCAGTGAATAGGAATGTCCGGGCCGGTCGTGCGGGCGGCAACATCATAGACACGAATGACACGAGCCGTACCGGGCGGGACAAACGCGATCTTGCCGCCGTCGGGCGAGAGGGCGAACAGTGCCGCCGCTGGTCCGGGCGTCGTCACTTCTTTGACCTGGGTTCGCACTTGGGGACCGGTGGTGGTCAGAGCGCCGTAAGCGAACGTGCCGGCCTCGGTCAGTGCCGGGAACCGGGTCGCGGAGATGGTCAGGTCCGGCGCAAGCGAGACGCCGTACAGGTAAAGCGGCGTTTTGAGCGGCGGGTCGTCGGTTTCGGTCGGGACACTATATGAGTCGCCATCTTCAAGAAACAGGAGTGATGAGTCCGAGTCCCAGGCCAGCCCGACAATTTGTTTGAGCTTCTGCGCTGTCAAATCTATGACCAAATGGGGCGGGTTGCGGGTTCCAGGGGCGGTCGGCATGACCCAGATTTGGTTTTTAATGCTTTGCTTATCTTCCTGAAGCGTGATAAACTGCTCCTCAAAGGCAATTTGCGAGCCGTCCGGCGAGAGCGTGGGCTGGGTGATCCATTCGCGCACCCCGCCGTCGGTATCCTGCGGTTCGGTCTCGTGCAGGAGCAGCTGTGTTTTGCCATCCGTGCCGACCGAAAACAGCCCGCGCAAAGTCGTTGTCTTTTCCGACGGCGCATCGGCTTCCAAATAGACAAGCCGGCCGTTCGGAATGCTTTTCACATGGGGCGGCGATGTCAGCGCCCCCGCCAGAGTAAGGCCGATGGGAACAGCAAGTGCGGCCAGCAGCGCGTACAGCCAGACACGCGGCATTCCCCGACCAATCCGCCGGCCCGGCTTCTCAATCAGCGCATCATCGGAAAGCTCGGCTTTCTCTAAATCATTCTCGGGTGAGGGCATAAGTGTTTAAATTGGGTCGCAGGTAGCGGGCGATGAGCGGGTACGCCTCGGCAACCGCGTAATAGACGTCCTGAGCGATCTTGCGGTAGGACGGGTGCCCCTGCCGGGCGGACCGCAGCTCGACAAAATGGGCGACTTCGCGCAGGTTCCAGGTAAACAAAACCCGAATGCGGGTCGCCAGCGGCAGCACATACGCCGCTTCGTGGGTCAGCCCGGCAGCAAAAAGCCGGTCATAAGTCTCTGCCGACAATGCCATCAGCGCGTCGTAACGCTCCCCGTAGCCGAACTCGTCAAGTGCGGGCGGCTTCTCAAAACCAAGCGCCGGCGTCAATGCCTGCGTCGTCTGTGTCGCCATCCGGTGCCGCTGAACATCCCGGTACGCCCCGTAATCCAGCGTCATTTCCACGGTGCAGAACAGCCGCTCTAATGCCCGTCCCGGCGCATCGTGCTTGCCCCGGCGCGAGAGATACTCGTCCACAACCCGCTCTTTAACGCTCTGGTCCCAAGTTTTGACCCGCGCCAAAAGCGCATCCATCGATAAGTTAGCCGCGCCGTACAAAATCGCCGCGACAAGCCGATTGTCGGCATCGGGATCGGAAAAGACAAGCGAAACGCCGCTTCCTAATTCTTCTCCTACTCCCCCATTATTGAGGGCCGGGGGGCTTCCCAAAAGCTCACCTGCCAGCGTCTCAATCGCCGCGCCTGTGTCGGCCCGGTAGGCGTTGAAGTCAGCGTACTTCAAGAGCGTCGGGACCACATGACGGGCTTCTTCTTTGAGCCGCAGTCCAAGCTCGCGCCCTTCTTCCAGCGGCTGCGACAAGAGCTTCGTGATGAGATGCTCTAAAGTCCGCGCGTTCAGCGTCAGCCCGACATTCGTGTGCGTCGCCGCCGGCAGCAGGTAGCGCAATAAATCAAACGCCGTCGCCCGCGAAGCCGCGTCATAACCCCGCTCGCTCTGTTTTTCAGAACGCGGCGTCCGCGCCTTCACTTTCTCGACAACCTCTTCCGTCCATCCCGTGTAGGCATCCAATAAGCCGCGCACCGTCTTTTGATAGGCTTCGGCCAGCGCCTGCTCGGCCAGGACGCGCTTCGGGTAATACACTTTGCTTGGGTCAAACGCCACATAGCGGGTGCTTTTCTCGGTGTACGATGCCAGCCGTCCGTCTTCAATCAGCTTCGATGCGAGTATGCTGATGTCTTCGAGCGCCAGATGCACCACGCCATGTTCAGCGACAGAAGAATGTCCGTAGCCCAATACATACTTCTCGGCAAAGGCCCGCGCCCGCTCTTGCAGTCCCGAAACCGCGTCAATTTTGCTGTCGGTCTCCCCGGCCCCGATCAGCGCCCCCAAATCTTCCGCCTCGATCATGTTCCGCAGGTCATCGCGCAGGGACAGCCGGGAGCGGGAATAGCGGGCAAACAAATAGGCAACTACTTCTTCGGGCAGGTTGGTCAGCGCATAGACGCTTTGGTCCATGTTCGTAAAAAAGCGCGATAAATCAGCAGGTGGTACAGCAGTTATAGGGGGCGTCTCAGGCATGGGAAGAAGTTCGGCAGAGGGTGTAGGAAATCCTGCATTCAGCTGCCTAGCGAACGGTGGGACACGGGGCTGAACCCCCGTGCTTCAAAGGCAACTCCCCGCCTTCGCGGGCAAAATGCCCATCAACAACAATCTCAATATTCGCCCGCGAAGGCGGGAGTTTGCACTTCAAAGCACGGGGGTTCAGACGTGTTCCCCTTTTTATCGCACCGCTCCCGGCCAGGCTTGCCCGGCATGTGCAGCGAAAAACCGACCGCCTTCAAAGACGATCTGCCGATTAAGCACTGTGACACGCCTCTCCTGCCGCGAGGTTCCTATTAGCACCCCGCCGTAGACAATCACCAGAACGCAGGCTAGGGGCATAGCAAACCGCTGAAAGCCGGTCATGAATGTGTCAAGTAGTGGCAGACGCCTAATCAATGCCGCCATGATGAGAACAAATGCCAGCAGCAGGGGCACGATTAATGTTGCTGCAATGCTGATTCGAAGCGTCTCCATTCGCAGGTCTTCAAGCATGTCAAAGTTGCCGCTGAACAGCATTCCAAAACCCCGGAGGATTTCAGCCAGCGGCCAGGCGACCCACTGCGTTAAGCACAGGACACCGTAGATCACTCCGCCAAACACCGGCAATAGGGCGGCTATTTTTAGAACTGCCCGGCGCTGACTCGGCGGCAGGCGGCACAATCCCCGGATGACATACCAAGTAGCAAGCCCAGCCGTTCCCACCAGCCCGAGACCGGCACTCCAGACTAATCCTCTTGGATCAGAGGCATCAAAGCTCAGGAACCCGACAGCAAGCATTCCAAAGAGAAAAAGCAGAAGCCAAAGGCCGAAGGCTCTCACAAGCTGCGCCGCAGAGGGCAATAACCCTGGCTTGGCGGCTAAACACGATCCCCCGACAGCCGCAATTCGTAGAACCAATAGCCAAGCGATATTCAGCAACAGCCCGACGCCTGCCATCCACCAATAAGTCAACTGCCGGTGCGGCCCGAGAACTCTGAGCATTTCCGGGTCGTCCTTCATCGTCCCCTGCACCGTGCGCCGAGCCGTCTCTTCATCCCGCGCTTTTTGGGCGGCTTCGGGGTGTCCGATCTCTGTCACATACGCGCAGTACGCATTCAAACGCTGCTGTGCGATCTGCTCCGGTTCTTCCCCTGTGCCTTGCCGAAGCGCCGGAGCGCCGCCGGGCCGTGCTTCGGCAATCGCGGTGATAGCCACGCCGACCAGCGACCCAATCAGCGTTGTAGACTGCACCCGCATGATGTCCCCACATCGGCGGATGGCCTCCCGAAGCTGGTAACCTTCTTCCTTCCGTCCCGCCTGCTCTTTCAGCATAGCTTGATACACGACAATGCGGGCGGCTTGGCGCAGGCGCTGGTACTCGGGCAGCACCTCGGAGGACCAAACGGCAGTCTGCGGCAGCGCACCGGGGTCACCAAAGGCTTCGCGGTGCAGACGCCACTTCGCATCCACGTTTTCGGTCAGATACTCGTTCCAAACCGGCTTGCCACTCGCCCGTTTGACTGCTGCCAGTGCTGCGGCGTTTTGGTGCGCGGCGAACAGGCCATACGCCAGCATCAATGGAAAGTAAGAGTTATCTGGGTCTGCTCGCTCGCCTG
>JAYVVR010000206.1:0-4882 GCA_043786835.1 Armatimonadota bacterium
CGCCCGGCATGATGGTAAGTCAAAGAAACGTCGCAGTTCGGGCAGCGATAGGTGAATCCGCAGTCCCGGCACAAGAGAAACGAGGCAAAGCCGCGCCGATTTAGGAAGAGAATAGCCTGCTCACGACGCTCCAAGCAGCAGGCGAGGGACGACGCGAGATCAGCTCCGAAGACCGAGCGCGGCGGCGGCTCCGGCTTGGTTTCGCCTTTTTTGGGAATGGGGGCCGGTGGCGGCTTCATCTCGTCGCGCAAATCTACCACCGAGACCGGAGGCAGGGGACGAGCGCTGATGCGCTCGGGCATCTCGATGAGGCCGTAGACGCCGGTCTGCGCTTTGTAATAGCTCTCGACCGACGGCGTTGCGCTGCCAAGCACGACGACTGCACCGGTCTGGGCGGCCCGGAACTGGGCGGCATCGCGGGCATGGTAGCGCGGCGATGAGTCCTGTTTATACGACCCGTCATGCTCTTCGTCTAAAACAATTAAACCGAGATCGGGGACCGGGGCGAAGACCGCCGAGCGTGCGCCAACCACGACCCGCGCTTCGCCGCTTTGGATGCGACGCCACTCGTCATGCCGCTCTCCAAGTGACAGCGCCGAGTGCAGGACCGCGACTTCGTCCGCGCCGAACCGGGCCTTGAACAGGTCCAAGACTTGCGCTGTGAGGCCGATCTCAGGCAGCAAAATCAGCGCGGTCCGGCCCAAAGCCAGCGTCTGCCCAACTGTATCCAAGTAGACTTCTGTCTTGCCGGATCCCGTGACCCCGAACAGCAGTAGTGTCCGCCCATCGCGGGCGTTCAAGTGCCGACCGATTTCCGCCGCCGCGAACGCCTGGGCATCGGTCAGCGGGGGGGCGTCGCCGGCGACAAAGCCGAAGAACTGGAACGGGTCCCGGCGCATTGGCACTTCGTTGTAACTGGCAAGCCCTTTGTCGGCCAATGCTTTTGCCGCCGCGCCCGCACTCGCCCCGACCGCAAGGCCGGACATCGGCAGCTTTGCGGCTTTGCTTTCGGTCTCTGCTGCAATCAGCGCCCTCAAAAGCCGCGCCTGGCGGGCCGCGCCGGAACGCTCCAGCCGGGCGGCCTCTTCGCCGGCAATGTCCCGCGAGACTGCAAGGCGCAGCAGGCGAACCATCTTGCGCCGGGCCGGCGGCGGCTTGACCGACCGTTCTTCGGTGACAATCCCTTTCTTGCGAAGCTCCAAAAGCGCCGGGCCGGGTTTCGCGAGGCCAAGCGCCTTCGCGAGCTTTCCCGGCTCTGCCGACCCGCCGAGCGCCGCGAGCGCCGCCGCGAGGTCCCACTGCGAGGCCGCCCGCGATCCAGCCAGCTTCTCGTCCCAATCGTCCGCCAGTGTCAGCGTTGTTTTGATCTGCGATGACATCACATCCGGCACAATCAGCCGCAGCGCGTCCCGCCAGTCGCACAGTGTCTGCTCCGTCACCCACTGGGCCAAATCGCGCAGGCAAACATCAAACGTCGGCGTGTTCTCGATTTTCGCTGTCACCGGCTTAATCTTCGCCGCCATTTCGACCGGACAGTCGTCTTTGAAGCCGACGACATACCCCGCCGCCGTTTGTGCTCCAAACGGCACCAGCACGGCATCACCGACGGCAAGCGCCAGGCTCTCAGGAACCGCATACATCAGTGGCTGCGGCAGCCCTGCCACATCTATTTGAACGACAATATCAGCGAATTTGAAGTTTAGAGGTTGAGCAGCGCACATGGGAGTCTATTATACACCCGGAAGTGCGAGTCCTGAGCGGGGATAGTGGGTGCGGCTAGAAACTGAAAAGGCATTGTCATGTAAACAGGAACCCTGTCCTTCAGAACATGGTTCTCAGAGCAAGCGCATTGTGGCAGCGCCGGCTTAGAGCGCCACCATAATTTGCGTCGCGGAGAAATAGATCGCTTTTGACATACTGAACTCCCGCCCAGCTTGCTCCTCATGCGTTCACAAAATATGTGTTTACAGGGCGTGCGTTTGGCGGAATACCTAAATGCCTGCCGATTCCATCATTCGCTGGGTGCGTCGCCATTCCTTCTGCATACTCTGGGTCAGGTGCAGTTTTGCCTGTTTGACATCCTGCAAGCGGCGCGTAATGGTCCGGTGCAGAAGGCAGGCGGCTTTGACTTCTTCCAGCTCCGTCGCTTTGACATAAACTTTTCGGACACTGCTCCCTTCACGCCAAATCCGGTAGTGATACGGACCGTGCGGCTGGCCGTGCCGGCAGCGGCAGCCAGACTTGCCGCAGCGAATAAATTGCGGGCAGACTTCGCCGGCCAGCGGCTCGATTTCCGCTGTGTCGGAGGCACTGTTCTCTTGATACGACTTCATGAGTTTTCCTCGCAAGGCTCTAACTGCCTGGTTCCTATTTTATACCCAATACAAAGCGTGAAGTGCAACTTTTTTCGATATTCGGTGTCGTATGCTTGGATGACGACACATTTTCCGAGGAGACTTTTCTGTGAGAACACTTTCATTTCTGCTTCTCTCTGTCGGAGCCGCAGCCCTGATGGCCGGCTGCTCGCATAACAGCCCGCCCGTGATGATGGCCCCGCCAGGCAGCCCTGTCACGGTCTCGCAGCCGATGGGCCAAAATGGACCGATGGGCCAAAATGGACCGATGGACCAAAGTCCGAACGCGCAATATGCCGGCCAGAATGGCGCGGGGCAGGGCGCATATAACTGGACAGAAGTGCCGGTCAATCAGCAGGTGCCGATTACGCGGGCGGTCTTTGACCAGGGCGGCTACCAGCTCTTTTCGCCGCAGGGAACCATCGTGGTTCCGTTTGCCAACCAAAATATGTACGTCATGAAGTTTGGCCAGTCCCAGAACCGCCAAACCTATTTTGTGAATTCCGGTCAGTTCCCGACGCTGTTTATTCCGCCAGGCGGATACCTCGACAACGCGGCCCAGCCGGGAGCACACTGGTATCCGTTTCCGCAGAATTACGCCTACCAGAACCCGGTCTATGTCGGCCTCGCCCCAAGCTGGGGCGCATTTACAGGCATGGGCTGGTACCCCGGCATGGCGTACTACGGCGGCTACTATGGCTACAGTCCATATTCAATCATCGGCCCGATGATCGGCCTGCATTTTCTGATTGGCGGCTCCCCGTACTATGGCTGGAACTCGTACCACTCCTACTACAATAGCCACCCAGGCTATGCTCCGATGCGCGTGGTCAACCGCACCGTCTATAATCAGGCCGCCCGAAACTCGTTCAACTCGGGCGGACGCCGCACGTTCGGCAGCGCGGGGTCAACGTTTGGCAATAGTAATCAGTCGGGTGGCGGCAGCCGCGCAGGTGGCTCGTTCGGCAGCGGACGCTCGACGCCCGGCTCATTCGGCAGTGGAAACCGCTCGTTCGGCGGCAGCTCGCCGCGCCCCGCATTCGGCAGTGGCGGGTCGTTCGGCAGCGGCCCGTCCGGCTACGGCGGGTCGTTCGGTGCGGGGCGGCGGTCGTTCCCGGCGGCAGCGCCCTCAGCTCCGTCAGGCGGCTTCGGCGGCAGTCGTCCCTCGTTTGGCGGCGGCGGTTTCAGCGGCGGCGGGGCAAGCACCCCGCGCCCGTCGTTCGGCGGCGGAAGCTTTGGTGGGGGCGGGTCTTTCGGAGGCAGCCGGTCGTCGGGCGGCTCCTTCGGTGGAAGCCGGTCGTTTGGGGGCGGTGGACGGCATCGCTGACTTCTTGTTTTTGGAGATTTCTTTATGAATGATATGACTTTTCAGACCGGCGGCGACTGGAACAGCACCACGCTTTACAACAACGGCGTCGAAGTCCCTGCCGCCCAGCTTTTTGTTGAGCTTCGCGCAGGCCGCGATGAGTACGACAACCCCATGCAGGGCGGCGTTTATGACGGCACGGAGCTGACCGCGATTGTCCGGCCCCAGGATAACCCGGACAATGTTCTAGATATCCTGCCCGGCAAGCTGACACTGGTATTCCCCGGCCACACGGTTGTTGTCGAGAACTATCACCCGATGGTTGACCCGTCAGCAACGCGCGTCTGGTACAATGGGCAGGATGTCACCAATCGTGTCGTTGACGTCTACGCAGACGTCAACGCCCAGGACGACACCGTCAAAGCCTTTGTTTCCGTTTATAAGCCCCACTTCATCGCGACCGACGAGGTCATTACCTACACCATCGTTGCGTAAGGAGTTATCACCATGTTCGGCCAAACCAACAACAACGCACCTACTGTTCCAGCCCTGCCGGCCGCCGCCGAAGTCGCCCGGCTCCAAAGCAGCCTGACACAGATCATCGTTAGCGGCCCGTCGTCCGCCGATTTATTCGTCTTTCTGAACGGTCAGCCCATCCCGACCGGCGAAGTCGAAAGCCTGAGCGTCGAGATTATCGCGCCCGACCAGAACGGTCAGAACGGCACTGTCGCCGCCGTGCTGTCCCGCTACAAGACCGGCCTCACCGGCAGCCGTGACCAGGCCGCGACCTCGCTGTTCCCCGGCACGATTGAGCTGATTGCGCGGGGCCGCCGAATTGTCGTCACCTGCGAGCAGGATGGCTCCTTCGACGGCCTCTGGCTCGGCCTCGGTCTCCGCGCCGACGGCACTTCCAGTGAGCTGACCGGAGTCCAGTCTCTGCGCCTCGCCGCCGCACCGGGATTGGTAGACGCCAAGCTGATTTGGAGCGACACCAGCGCCACCGAAGACCTCCTGCCGGAAGCCTGACCGCTTGCGGTATAATGGTGCAGCCTCAACATGATTATTGATTGGCTTTCAAATGCTTATATCGGACATCCGCTGGTTCAAACCATCGTGAGCGTCGCCGGAAAAGCCTTCGGGCTTTGCTTGTTCCTCGCTATGGTATGGGCCTGTCTGTTTCTTGGGTTTTTCGGCAAGAACCGTCGGTACACATTCCCGCGGC
>JAYVVR010000207.1:0-4865 GCA_043786835.1 Armatimonadota bacterium
GACCCCTGCGAAGCAAGGAGGTAGGTAAAAAGGATGCCGGGCCCTGCCCGGCCTCCTTGAAGTGTATTGGCTCGCTACAAAGTGTCTCTTAGTTCATCAGGCCGTGGTAGAACTTTTCGCCGACGCCATAATTTGCTGTCGCACCGCTTGTACCAGCCGCTGTGGCAACGCCAGCCGATGTCGCGCTTGCCAGGCAGTACGGAGTCACCGCAACCGTGCCGAGCGTCGTAGCCGTGTAGTTCGTGAGGCTTGACGGGCAAGCAGGTGTCGCCCGGATGTAGCCGCTGGGGCCGACTAATTGAAACGCGGGTGCCGCAACTACGCTGCCGGTAATGTCGAAGGTGGCGGGAGAGGCGGCACCCAACTTGTTATCCATCGCGCACTGCTGCTTGGCGCTGTCAATCTGCTTCAGGTTGCCGACGCACGCTTTGGCGCGGGACGATTCACGGGCGGCGACGAAGTTCGGGATTGCGATTGCCAGCAGGATGCCGATAATCAAAACGACGATCATGATCTCAACCAGCGTAAAGCCGGCTTTCTTGTTGGTAGGGCGGTTCATTTGTAATTCCTTCTAAGGATCTGTCAAGATGGGTATGTACCGGTCTCAGCGCCGCGTTTGCTCGTTGATGCGGCCCTCATTCCCGGTGACACTCTAGTTATCGGGACGGCCATTCTGCCTCTGTAGGGCAAACCGGCAGGCAGGAATACCAGTCTTTTTGGAAAGAAGCCCTCCCGAGAAGAAGCCCTTCCGTTAAGACCCCCTCCCATCTCGTTCCTCGCCTCCCTCCCCTGTTAGGGAAGGGCCAGAGATGATTTAGGAGCAAGCGCCGACGGCAACGCTTGGAGTTTCGGCTCTTGCTTCTGTGCTGCCCTTCCCTAACAGGAGAGGGAGGCGAGGAACGAGACGGGAGGGGGTCTTAACGGAAGGGCTTCTTAACGAAAATGGTTCCGAATGCGCAAAGGGTTCCGAATGCGAGCCTCGTAGGGCTTGACAATCCCTCCACTCACCGTGTATACTACGCTTGCTTCTGTTTGGTAGGCTTTTCAAGTCTCCCAAACGTAGCAGGCGACTCGGAACGATGCCGTGCCGGTCGCCGCTTCTTCTGGTTGTACCCGAACCGCTTTTCCCGCGCACCGCCGCGCCATTCTCTCTCGAATCGCTCTATGAAAGAGGCAAGCCGACACCGCCATCACACTGATGGCTGCGTTGCTTGGCCTCTTTTTTGTGCCTTGCCCCCGCAGAGAAATGAACGTGATGGACGCCGTAAAAACAGAGAAAACAGAACCTGTCAAAGTTGTGATTGCCGACGACGACCCGCTCATTCGCCTCGACCTGCGCCATGCCCTCAACGGCCTCGGAATGCAGGTGCTGGGGGAAGCCGAAGACGGACGGCAGGCGCTCAGTCTCGCCCGTTCTCTGCGGCCCGACCTGCTGATACTCGACGTGATGATGCCCCAGATGGACGGCCTCGAAGCCGCGAGGGTCGCCCGCGCCGAGCAGCTTGGCGCGGTCATGCTCTTGACCGGCTACGCCGAAGACGACATGATCGCGCGGGCCGACGCCGCCGGGGTGCTGGCGTATTTGAAGAAGCCGTTTCGGACCGACGAGCTTGGTCCGGCCATTGCGATTTCTTTGGGGCGCTACCGGGAGCGGCAGGCGCTTGAGTTCGATGTCGAGGATCTCAAAGAAAAGATGGAAGCCCGCAAGGTTGTCGGCCGGGCGAAAGCCATCTTGATGGAGCGACACCAGCTCACCGAGCGGGAAGCGTTCTACCGCATTCAGGCCCAGAGCCAGACCCTGCAAAAGCCGGCGTCAGAGATCGCCCGTGCGATCATCACCGCCAGCGAAATGGGCATCTGAGGCGGACAAATTTTCACCCAGCAAGACCCCACCACAGCAGTGAAGAAAACAGCAAGAAGAGACACACGAGGAGAACTGCACACTTGAAACCACTCATGCCCGGCACTTTGACACTGAAAACCGCGCTCGCGCTCGGAATCGGCCTGTCCGCACTCGCCGCACTGCCGGCACTCGCCCAGGACACCCCCGCACCGGCGACCGCCGCCACCCCGCCCGGCCCGGCCACCCAGCCGCCGCCGCCGCCCGGCACGGCCCAGCCCGCACCGACCCAGCCGCCGGCCGCCCCGACCCCGCCCGGCACAGCGACCGCGCCCGGAGCGCCCGCACCGGCCCCCGTCGCTGCACCGGTCAACTACAACCTTCAGTACAACGGTCTCATTGACGCCTACTACCTGTTCAATTTCCGCAACCCGAAGAATGTTTCGGCGGGCGGTGGGCATCCTTTCTACGACATCCGGCATAACTCGCCCGCGCTGTCGCTTGCCGAGCTGAACGTCTTCAAGACCGCCAGGCCATCCGGCTTCGGTTTCAAAGCCACACTGATGACCGGCGATACCGCCGACATCAACCACGGTGATTTCCAGAACGCAAGCCGGGGCCTCGGCGAAGCCCGCTTTAAGAACGTTCAGCAGCTTTACGGCACCTATGCCCTCGGCGGCGACGGGGCCGGCATTGACTTTGGCAAGTTCTACACCCCGTTCGGCTACGAAGTCACCGAGTCAAACGGCAACTACAATTATTCGCGCTCGACTGCGTTCAACCTGGTGCCATTTTATAATGCTGGTGCCCGGATCTACACGCCCGTTCCCGGCCTCGCCGCGCTGACCGCGACATTCTACCTCGTCAACGGCGTCTATAACACCCCGACCATGGGTGTCCAGAATGACTCCAAGCGGCCCGGCTACATCGGTCAGCTTAGCTACACTGACCCGAAAGGCAAGTTTACGTTGATTTCTGAGCTTGGCCTCGGTAAGCAGAAGTTTGGCGGCTCCATTGACCAGACCGGCCCGAACACAAAAATCATCGTCAACGACACCAACTTCACTTACAATATCAACGCCAATCAGATCTTCGGCCTCGACTATGTGTACCTGAAAACTACGCCGGACGGCAGCCCGAAAACCGTTTCTAACGGCTATGCTGTCTATTACCGCCAGGCGCTGACCCCGAAAACCGCGTTCGCCCTGCGCTTCTCTGGGTACAATGCCAAAACTGATGGCTTTACAACCTTCACGCCGATTGTTGTCGGTATTGATCTGCGGAAGTCACTGGCCGGGTTCACACAGACCGATACCCCGCCGTCCACCGCCCGGCCCTACGACATCACAGCCACCTATGAGATCAAAACCACCCCGAGCTTCCTGACCCGTTTCGAGTACCGCCACGACCATACGAACTACAACGGCGGCACTAACCCGTCTGTTCCACTTGGTTTCCTCGGCGGTAACTCAATTCCAGACAAGAGTGACCAGGACACGGCCAGCATCTCCGGCGTGTTCACGTTCTAGCAGAAGACCTCACCCTGGAACTTCGTTCCGACCCTCTCCTTTCTCAAGGAGAGGGTGGGCGCGGTGCGACCGGGTGAGGTTCCCCTCTTAACCCATCATGCAAAATCCTGCCGTCATGGACGATGGCCCTGCCGCCGTCGAAACTTCGCCAAACTCTCGCGCCGCCCCGCGCCTGTGGGCACCCGACGACGTGACCGAAACCACGCCAGCCACGCCTGTTGCCCCGCCGCGCAAATCCAAGTCTGTCCCGAAACTCGACGCGCCTACAGTCGTCCGCGACCGCTACAGTCCAGCCCTGAAAGACCTGCCGGCGGAAGAACGTCCCCGCGAACGCCTTCACGCCTACGGGGCGCGGGCGCTGACCACCGCTGAGCTAATCGCCATTCTCATCCGCACCGGCAACGCCCAGCGGAGTGCCGTCTCGCTTGGCGAGTTTCTCTTAGCCGAGTTCGGCAGCATTCAAGGAGTCGCCACCGCAAGCGCCGAGCAGCTTGCCGCCGTCAAAGGATTAGGCACGGCGAAAGCCGCCCAGATCAAAGCCGCCATTGAGTTTGGCAACCGTTTATCCCTGTTCACTGAAGAAGGCCGTCCGTCCATCGGCGGTCCGCGCGACGTTTCTAATTTATTGATGCCCGACTTGCGCTATCAGAAAAAAGAGCATCTCAAGTCTTTGCTGCTCGATACCAAGAACCGTGTCTTGGCGATAAAAACCGTGTCTATCGGCGATCTGTCGTCGTCTATCGTTCATCCCAGAGAAGTCTACAAAGACGCTGTACTGGCCTCCGCCGCGTCCATTATCATCGCCCATAATCACCCGTCCGGCGACCCGACCCCAAGCACTGAAGATGTCGCTGTCACCAAGCGCCTCATCCAATCCGGCGAGATTATGGGCATAGATTTACTCGACCATATTGTTCTAGGCGACGGCACGTTCGTCTCACTGAAAGAACGCGGCTTGATTTAGTTTTTGGGAGTGGTACAATAGGTGAAAGGAAGAACAGCCATGACAATCACGCTGGCACTGCTGCCCAATTCAGGGACAGCGCTGAGGCCGGCAGTCCGCAGAAGCTAAACGCCCGTGCGGCTTTCCGTCAAAATCTCCAGCAGCGCACGGTCTACTTGATAGCCATGCAGCGTTTCGTAAACCGCGCCGGGGCGGCCATGTCCGATGATGCCGAAGTCGCCGGCGAAGTTCCAAAGCGCATAGCCCCAGCCGAACTCTTTGTACAAACCAAACAAGTCGGAAAGCCAGCGCAGGGCAACGTCGTTCGGCGTTTTATTGTAACACCCGCACTCGCCGATGTGGACTTTTGCGCCCGTCGCTTCGACGTCCCGCCAGGGCTGATAAAACTCCCGCAGCGTGTCCCGGTCCCAGGTCTTGCCGTCCCAAACGACGCCCGGATAGACCGGCGGCGGGGCAGTTTTTGCGCCGTCCCACCAGTTTGCGTTGTGGTGGCTGACCGGCATCGGCTGATAGCCGCGTCCGCTATGCACCA
>JAYVVR010000208.1:0-4862 GCA_043786835.1 Armatimonadota bacterium
AAATTGACGCCGCCCTCGAAGGCAGCGAGCGGTTCTATGCCGGTGCGCTCGATGACCCCGGCATCCCCGCAGTGGGCAGCCGCCGGCCACAAAGCCGGCCCGGCCCCGGCCTCCGCAAAAACGATTACGCGTCGTTCTTCAGCCGGGACCTGGCCGCGCTGATCCATCATCCGACACTATCCGCGATTGCCGCGCGTCTGGCGGGAACGCCGGAAATCCGCCTGTGGCATGACCAGCTCTTGTACAAGCCGACCGATGACCCGCAAAAGAAGGCGAATGTCGGCTGGCATACCGATCGGGGGTACTGGAAAACCTGTTCGTCCCGCAATATGCTGACGGCGTGGATTCCGTTCCACGACTGCGGCGACGACATGGGCACAATCACGATGATTGACGGCAGCCAGCACTGGCCGGACAACACGCAGACTTTAGACTTTTTTAGCAGTGACTTGGAAGGGCTGGAAAAGAAGTTCGTCACCGGCGGGCAGGAGGTGGTTCGGATGCCGATGAATTTGAAAAAAGGCCAGGTCAGCTTCCACCACTGCCTGGTCATCCATGGCAGCGGGCCGAACCGCAGCCCAAACCCGCGCCGCTCAATCGCCGTGCATTTACAGGATGAAGCAAACCGCTGGCAGAAGTATCACTTCTCGGACGGCAGGCTTGCCGACCATGACAATGATCAGCTGGTGCGCCAGGCAGACGGCCATCCCGACTACACCGATCCGCAAATCTGCCCGATACTATACCCCCGTTAGGTGCCTAAACCCGCCGATACTTCGGTGCCGACAGCCTTCGGCTCGTCGTGCTGGATATACCAGGGAACATTGATGACGACAATCCGGGGATCGCGCAGGAGCAGCAGATTGGCTTTCAGCGCGGTCGCCCGGTGGTTGTGCAGCAGCCACGCCCACCAGCGCATTTCGACAAGCTCAGGGATAATTACGGCAATCAATCGGTCGGCGTACAACGGCTTCAGCTGGTCGAGATACTCGGTCAGGGGTTTTGTCAGCCGACGATACGGGGAAGACAAAATTTCCAAATGCGGCGTCGGCAGGCCCGCTGCCGATGCCTGTGCGCTCACCTGCTCGGCCCAGCATCCTTTCAGTTCTTCAGCCAGCCGCTCACCACTCTCGTCGCTGCCGTTTGCATCGGGCAGCTTAATGTAAACCCCAAAAACGTCCGGCGACAGGCGCATCCCAAACCGCAGGGCGCGTTCGGAGACAATGTTCCAATCGCCAATAGGGACAACAACTACCGGCGGATCATTGTGGCTGAGGTCCAGCGGCTTCGGACTGCCGATTTGTGTCCGCACGGCGTCGTACTGCCGCCGAACCGCGAAAAACAGGGCCATCAATATCGGCAGCAAAATGACGGAAATCCACGCCCCTGCCGTAAACTTCGCCAGCAAAATTACAACCAAAGCAAGCGCCGTGCAAATCGCGCCGAGTGCATTAATGAACAGTGCCCCGCCCGCCCCGGCTTTTTGGCCGGTATTCTGTGCCCCGCCTGCGGCCAGCCTCCGCCAGTGCATAACCATTCCCGCCTGCGAGAGTGTAAACGCAAGAAACGCCCCGACGGCATACAAGGGAATCAGCGCGTCGGTGATGCCCTTAAACGCAACCAGCAGAATAACGCAGAGGCCGGTCAAAAACAAAATGCCGACTGTGTAGACCAAACGCCGCCCGAGGAGCGCGAAAACGTGCGGCAAATAGCCGTCCAGCGCGACCAGGCGGCACAAACGAGGAAAGCCGGCATAGCTGGTGTTCGCCGACAGCACGAGAACTGCAAGAACCGATGCCAGCGTAATATAGTACAGGCCGCCGTGGCCGACAACGGCGTTCAAAAGCAGCGAAATCACGCTCTGGTAGCCGGGGCTGGCTTCGTCCATTGCCGCGATCCCATACGCTTTGCAAAGATAGGCAATCCCTGCAAGAAGCGCCAGCAGGATGACGACAATCGCCGTGAGTGTTTTCTGGGCGTTATTAACGACGGGTTTGGCAAAAATTGTCACGCCGTTTGAGACCGCTTCGACGCCGGTCATCGCCGTACAGCCGGACGCGAACGCCTTCAGCAGCAGCCACAGACTGACCCCTTCCGCCGCTTTTGAGATCGCTGGCGGCGCAATCATTGGGTGTGGGTGTCCGCCGTGGGTGACGGCCTGGTAGAACCCGTAGACGAGAACACCGCCCAAACTCAGCACAAACAAGTAGGTAGGCAATGCAAAAATCGCTCCGGCTTCCCGCGCCCCGCGCAGGTTCACGATTGTAATCAGGGCCAGAAACCCGAGGCATAGACTGAGCGTGTCTTTGTGCAGGCTGGGGACGGCGGAAATCAGTGCCCCAACCCCTGCTGAGATGCCGACGGCGACGGTCAGTGTGTAATCGAGCATGAGTGCTGCTGCGGCCAGCAGGCCGAACCGAATGCCTAAGTTTTCTTTGGCGACTGTGTACGAGCCGCCGCCGTTCGGGTAGGCCGTGATGGTCTGTTTATAGGAAAAGTAGAGGATGGTCAGCAGTGCCAAAATGACCAGAGTGATCGGCCCAATGAAGTTCAGGCCAAGAATGCCGAGCGGCAGGAGGATGGTGAGCGCCGCTTCCGGCCCGTAAGCCGCCGACGAAAGGCCGTCGAGTCCCAGTGACGGCACCCCGGCAAAGACGCCGATTTTCTGGTCGCCCTCTTCGGAAGAGGTCAGCGGCTGTCCAAAAAGCTTGTCTGTGAGGCGCATAAGGTTCATTCCCGGGGATTTCTAATAATTCTTGGGGGCTGCTAAAAAAAGAACCGATACGCAATGCCTAGCTCCTTGATGCGCTGGTTTGATCCGTAATTACCCTCGGCATTCGCGGGCGTAAACCCGTCGCCTGGACTGAGGACGCTGGATGGGACCGGGAACGCCTGCTGGCGGTAATCGTGGTAGGTCAGCACAATGCTGCTTTTGCGGCTCGGCGCAAACTCCACCGATGCAGCGTAGTCGCGAGAATTCGGCACAGGAAAGGTCTCGTCAATACGCTTTCGGTCCCGGCCCTGCACCGCCACGGTTAAGCCCGGATGCAGACGCCGGGAGAGGCGCAGAAAAAACTCGCGGGAGTTTGGGCCGGTCGGCAGGCCAAGCTGGTCATACTGCCCTTTCTGCCACTGGGTCTCAACAATGCGCGAGCTGTAGGTGGTCGGGTCGGCAAACGTGTATTCGGCGACAATTCCCGTGCCGGGCGACGGCTGGAACGCGACCCCGGCAACCTGGGCGATCTTGCGCGGTGTCCGGTAGGATTGATGCCCCGGCGACTGAATATCATCAATCCCGAGCTGTCCATAGACCCGCAGGCTCGGCGTCGCTTCATACGACACGCCAAAGTTCAGGAAGCTGTTGAAGTTCTGGTCCAGGCCTAACAGTCGGAGGCTGCCGATTTTGAGATTCGCGCTCTGGCCCGAATAGAAGTCTGGCAGAAGCGAGACATACAGCGATTTGGATGCCGTTGAAAGATAGGCTTCCTGAAAGTCTACCGTGAAGCGGGGGGTAAACGCATACTCGATGCGCCGGCCTGCGAAGTATCTCTGAACTGAGTTCTCGCGGAACGTGGACAAAAACTGCGTGAAATGATACTCCCGCCCAAACCGTGCCCCAAGCGAGAAGGGAAACGCGACCTGAATTTGGTCCAGCGCGGGGGCGTTATCGGAGACCATTGTCGCGCCGCGTGTTCCTGGCCCCCACCGATTGTACATTCGCCCAACACTCGCTTCCAGCCCCCGCCCGCCGTCCAGTGTCAAGTACGCTTCGTTCAGCGCCGAGAAATCATGCGGGCCTTTGTCGTTTGAAAAGACGCGGCGGCTGTCTTCCGGCCAGTTCGACACCGACACCCCATAGCGCAGGTTAGAGCGCAGGCTGCCAAGTGCAGTCACGCGGTACACGCCGGCGACCCCCGTGCCGGGCTGCCGGTCTCCGCCGGTCTTAATTCTGATTTCCGGCTGAAGATAGCCGCTGACCGAGGCTGTATGTCCCGCTGGGTTCGGCTCGGCGTCGCTGAGGTCCACTCCGGCGGCCTTCAGCTCCGGCTGCAAAAGTGCAATCGCCGAATGCAGGGCGGCGGACGATGCGCCGCTTTTTTGGACAAACGCCAGATGCACGGGGTCGTCCTGCACGAGATGGGTGAGAATGCGGGCAAGCTGCCCGCGTGTATACAGCGTATCCCCGAGGAAATCTTCCGGCGTCTCGGCGGCTCCGAACGCATCTGCTTGGGCCAGTGCGGCAAACGAATCGAGCAGGGTGCTTCCTTGCGGGACGACATCAGTTGCGGCGGCAAGCGTCGGGCGGCAGGCGACGCCGCAGAGGGCAAACGTGACGGCGGTAAGGGACAGCGCGAGTCGGGGGAAGTGTTTCATAAGCACAGGCATTGTACCAGACGGGTAGGGGAGTGTCAACGGCGAGAACGAAGGGACACTGGGAAAAGCGCAAGAATAACGAACGCGGCAATAAATTGCGACGCTGTAGGGCGCAGACGCCTAATGTCCACCTGCGTGGACAGGGAACCGAACAACGAAATCCTATTTCCGTACCCGCGAAGGCGGTTACTAGGCGCTTCGCCCCACACCCCAATAAAACCCTAGCGTAGGACTTTAATCCTACGCTTCTCAATCCCACGCTTCTCAATCCTACGCCCTCTTACGCTCCTGTGCATCTGCCTCAAATATACGTTATAATAAACAAAAGAAGCCTCCTGCCATGCTTCAGCACGAACCCCAAGAACCGACTGTCCCAAACGCTGCCCAAGCCCGTGTGACGCCCGAAGAACTAAACTCGGCACTCAAAGCACTGGAAGACCGGCAAAACAGCACCGTCGCCATCGGTTCGGTCGTAGAGGAGCTGCGGC
>JAYVVR010000209.1:0-4861 GCA_043786835.1 Armatimonadota bacterium
CAGTGAGCGGCTGGCCGACGGCATGTTTGTCGGGGAGCTTGCCCTTGACGGCTCGGTTAGCCCCGTGTCAGGAGTCCTGCCGATTGCGATTAAAGCGAAAGCTGACAAGCGGCCTTTTCTGGTTGTCCCGGCGGCAAACGCTCCCGAAGCCGCGATTGTCGGCGACGTTGCCGTCTACGCTGTGCGTTCGCTGTCGGATGTCGTCGTATTATTAAACGACTTTGAATCGCAAGTGCCGCTGTCCGCCGACCCGGAAGCGCTGCTGCATCTGCCGGCCAGTGACGAGCTAGATTTCTGCGAGGTCAAAGGCCAGGAGCATGTCAAGCGGGCGCTTGAAGTCGCCGCCGGCGGCGGTCATAACATTCTTCTGGTGGGTCCGCCTGGCTCGGGAAAGACCATGCTGGCCCGGCGGATGCCATCTGTTCTGCCGCCGCTCAGTCTTGACGAAGCCCTTGATGTCACAAAGATTTACTCGGTCGGAGGCCTGCTTGGAACCCACACGTCGCTGGTGACAAAGCGGCCTTTTCGGTCGCCGCACCATTCGATCTCAAACGCGGCTCTTGCCGGCGGCGGTTCCTCCCCCCGGCCCGGCGAAGTGTCACTCGCGCACAACGGCATTTTATTTTTAGATGAGCTGCCCGAGTTCAAGCGCGATGTTTTGGAAGTCCTGCGGCAGCCGCTGGAAGACGGTCATGTGACAATCGCCCGCGTGGCGGCGACAATGACTTATCCGGCACAACTGATGCTGGTCGCTGCCATGAATCCGTGCCCTTGCGGGTATTATGGAGATACAGTTAAGACCTGCACCTGCTCGCCGCCGATGATTGCAAAATACTTGCAGCGAATCAGCGGGCCGCTGCTCGACCGAATTGACATCCATATTGAAGTGCCGCGTCTGCGCCAGGACGAAATGATCGGCGGCGGCGGGACTGGTGAGCCGTCGTCGTCCATACGGGACCGTGTTCTCGCCGCCCGCGCCCTGCAGAAGGCGCGTTTCGAGTCCACAAAGCTGCACTGCAACGCGCACATGGGCGCAAAGCAGATTAAGCAGTTTTGTAAAGTTACCGACGACGTCAAAGATTTATTACGTGCCGCCATTTCGCAGCTTGGGCTGTCTGCACGAGCCTACGACCGTATTCTGAAGCTGGCCCGCACGATTGCTGATTTAGACGCCGAAGCCGACATTCAGCTCGCTCACGTCGCCGAAGCGATCCAGTACCGGGCGCTTGACCGCAAGTTATGGGGCTAAAATGAGCAAGCTATGACAGAAACACCTATTTCTTCGGAGGAGGAAACTGCCCAGCTTTGTGCGATTGGCCGCACGATTCACGACACGAGGCTAAAAGCGATTCTCGAACCAGAACATAACAGCAAGAATGAATCCCTCTCGCTGTTCGTTCTGTCCTTCGGACGATGAGAATCTCTGCATCCATAAATCTTTCGGCCGAAGGACGACCATAACTAGCAAGTGGAGTTTACTCCCTCGCCCCCTATTTTCACAGATATTTTTGCGGAAGATGTACGGAAAGCAAAAGAGAGATGCGGTATAACTCACCCAATTCGCCGATGGACGGCTTTCAGCGGCTGCTGTTTCGCGGCGGCATTCCCGTGACGACGGCACTGCTGCTGGTCAGCGCCGCAACGTTTCTGCTGGCATTTATGTTCCAGCCGCTCGGATTGTTTTTTTACCAGTGGCTCTCTCTTGACACGTTGAGCGTAGTTATCAAGCCCTGGACACTCGTCACTTATCCGCTCGTTTATTTGGACACGTCTGTCCAGGGATTCTTTAACTTCCTGTTTGGCGGTTTCACGCTTTGGTCGCTCGGGGGCAGTTTGGAGCGAAGCTGGGGCGGACAGAAATACGCTGTGTTCTTTTTCATTATGGCTTTGATCTCTGCCCTTTGTCTGACGCTGGGTTCTGTAGTGCTGCGGCAACCGGACGGGCTGTTTGGCTTCTTTCTGCCACTGGCCTGCTGTATCGTTGCCTTCTGCATGATCCAGCCGGAGCAGATCGTCCAGGTGGTTGTTTTTCCGATGCGTGCTAAGTACTTTGCGATTGTTATTACACTGCTGACCTGGGTTTATGTTGGACAGGGTGGGCACGCCGTTCTAGGCATCTTTGCTCTCGGCGGTCTGCTTACCGCATTCTTGTATGTACGCTACGCCCGCGATTTCAGCCTGCCGCGCCGGGTTTCACGCGGGCCGGACCTTAGAATGGACAGCCGTCCAGCGCGACCGGCGTTCCGTACAACGCTGGACGGGTCGCCGGCGCAGCGGAGCGCTTTTGATTTTGCCGGACGCTGGAAAGACTGGCAGGAACGGCGGCGGCTCGAAAAGCTCTGGAAAAACTCCGGGTTCTCGTCGTCGGAAGCCGAATGGCGCGACGACGAAAAGCGCCGGAAGTAACCGAACAAGGAACATTATGCCTGTGATGAAGATGATGCCCGCGTTGCTGCTGGGCGCGATGACTTTTGGACAATTTGCGGCTTACGCCGACACACCGAGCAGTGCAAAGCCGCCGACAACCGTAGGCTTTTACCGGGGCAATACCGGGCATACCGGCGTCTCACCCGAAGGGTTAACCGCGCCGCTCTCGCTGCTCTGGCGGCACACGACGCAGGCCTCCAAAAACAATCCGGCCTCGGCAGTATATTCGGGGTCCAGCGTTTATTTTGTATCTGCAAACAGCGTTTATGCCCTCAGCGCCGCCGATGGGTCTACGCTCTGGCAGTATCCGGCAGACGGCAAAGGGACGGCGTTTTTCTCGGCAACTCCGGCGCTTGCCGACGGCTTTTTATATGTCACCGACGACAACGGGCAGGTGACCAAGCTCGATGCCGCCACCGGGAAATCCGTCTGGAAAGCAAAGCTCGATGGGGCGCTGCGGTCGTCGCCGATTATCAGCGACGGCAGCGTGTTCCTCGGCAGTAGCGACGATCACTGCTACGCTCTCAGCGCAGCAACAGGGCAGACGCTGTGGGACTCCGCTACAACTGGGGCGGTACTGACTTCCCCTGTCATCACCGGCGGCCTCGTCGTTTTCACATCGTCGGACAACAGTGTTTACAGCCTGAACTCGCGCACCGGACGCAAAGCCTGGTCAGTGCCGTATGACGCCGACCCGAGCCTCGTGCCGCTAGTCTACGATGGCCGCTTTCTGCTGGTGACGGCAGGCGATACCGTTTACAGCCTCGACCCAAGCAGCGGGCGGCAGCGGACGACTCTCAAGCTCCCGACAACCGTGCTGATCCCGCCGACGGTCAGCCCGGACGCGACTTACATTATCACGCAGTCCAATACGCTGTATGCGCTTGGGGCTGGCGGGCGGCAGTTGTGGAAAACGACGCTTGGCGTCGCGCCGACTGCGCCGCCACTTCTTGCGGGAAGCCTGCTTATCGTGACGGCCCAGCCAGGTATTGTCTCTGCTTATGAGACGTCTGGCGGGAAGCTGGTTTGGCGCTATATCGTGCAGGCGAGTGCGACCGATAGCCAGCCGAAAGCGGCAGCCGCCAATGTTTTCGCGGCCCCGATTGTCGCCGACGGCACCCTGTATGTGGTCAGCGATGACGGCACCCTGAGCGCGTTTCGTGCCGATGCCGCTGACAATACCGGCCCGGAACTGGCCCAGCTTGCTCCGGCGTCCGCCTCGACCGTCCCCACCGACGCCCTGACTTATGGGGCGCTGATTGTTGACGCCGGCAGCGGCATCAACCCGGCGACGGTCAGCCTGGAGCTTGACGGGAAAGCCGACCCGCTGGCGCTGTATCATGCCGACGCCAACGCGATTTATAATACGTCTACCACACCGATGACCGAGGGTGACCACCAAATTACAGTCAAAGCCACCGACTGGCGCGGCAACGCGACCTCGCAGAACTGGCACTTCACTGTCCGAAACGGCGCGACCAACCGAGGCAACCGATTTAATCCGTTTGGACGCGGCTATCCCGGCCAGGGCGGACGCAACTCAAATGCCCCGCCCCCACCCCCATTATTTTAGTCTTGGTCATTTTAAGGAGACTTGTTCATGGAAGACTTATTGGCTATGAATGGCCCTGACCCATCTGCCCCACCCACTCGAACGTCCGCATTTCAAGACACCCCCGAAGACTGGCTACGGCTTCATGCGACCGAGCTTGCACCGCACCGACTGAATACCCTGCTTGAAGCCTACGGTGGCAGTCCGGCGGCGATCTTTGCGGACGCGGCGGCAGGATGGCGTGAGCGTCAGCCCCAGCTTGGGGAAAAGCATCTGGCAAAGCTATCAGCCGTCCGCGCTCTTGATTTCTCCAAAACTCTCGCCGCAATGGATAAGCGCAGCGCTTACCTGGTGACGAATCAAGACGCAAACTACCCCATCAATCTGCGCCCGTTAATAGATGCCCCACCGGTGCTTTTTGTGCGTGGCACGCTGGTTCCCGAAGACAAGTTCAGCATGGCGATTGTTGGCTCGCGCCGAGCGACTTCCTACGGCTTAGAATTATCCCGGCAGTTTGCGTTCGAGATGGCAAGGCACGGCCTTGCGATCGTCTCCGGCGGAGCGCGGGGTGTGGATACTAAGGCGCACCAAGGAGCGCTTGCGGGCGGGGGTCGGACGGTTGCGTTTCTCGGCTGCGGAGTAGATGTCGCCTACCCCTCGAGCAACCGCGCACTCTTCAACGAGATTGCGGAAGGCGGCGGGGCGGTCGTGTCGGAGTTTGGGATGGAGACACGCCCGGAGCCGTGGCATTTTCCGGCCCGCAACCGCCTCATTTCGGGCACTTCGCTAGGAGTGTTAGTTATTGAAAGCCCGGCGGACAGCGGCTCTTTGATTACGGCACGGGAAGCGGGTGATCAGGGGCGGGACGTGTTTGCAATCCCT
>JAYVVR010000210.1:0-4851 GCA_043786835.1 Armatimonadota bacterium
TGGGTCTCAATGATTGGAAGCGCCGTCAAAGAGCCGCCGCCGAGTTCTTTGGACAGCTTCGCAGCCCGTTCCAACAGACGGGAGTGCAGGTAGAAAACGTCGCCGGGGTAGGCTTCGCGGCCCGGCGGGCGGCGCAAGAGAAGCGAGACCTGGCGGTAGGCGACGGCCTGCTTGGACAGGTCATCGTAGACAATTAGGGCGTGCTTGCCGTTGTCCCGGAACCACTCACCGATACACGCGCCGGCATACGGCGAGATATACTGCTGGGACGCGGGATCATCGGCGGTCGCGGCGACGACCGTGGTGTATTCCATCGCGCCATTGAGTTCCAAAGTGCGGATGATATTCGCGACGGTGCTTGACTTCTGGCCGATGGCAACGTAGATGCAAAAAACGTCGGTGGTCTTCTGGTTGATAATCGTGTCGAGCGCGACTGCCGTTTTGCCGGTGCCACGGTCGCCGATAATCAGCTCGCGCTGGCCGCGCCCAATGGGAATCATCGAGTCAACAGCCTTGATGCCGGTTTGGAGCGGCTCTTTGACCGGCTGTCGCTCGACGACGCCAGGGGCGCGGGTCTCTAAAAGCCGGAACTCGGAGGACACAATCGGGCCTTTGTTGTCCAGCGGCTGGCCGAGAGCATTGACAACCCGGCCTACCAGCCCCTCGCCAACGGGGATTTGGATGATGTTGCCGGTCCGCTTGACTGTGTCGCCCTCGCGGAGGCCAGCTTCGGGGCCGAGGAGGACCACGCCGACATTGTCTTCTTCGAGATTGAGCGCCATGCCCTGTATGCCGCCGGGAAACTCTAAAAGCTCGCCGACCATGCAGCCTTCAAGACCGTAAATGCGGGCGATGCCGTCACCGACCTGCAAAATTGTTCCAACACCCACTTCCTGGGTGTCGGCGTGATAGGACTCCAGTTCGCGTTCGAGAATGGAGGTGATTTCTTCCGGCTTAATTGCCACTTATGTTTCCTTTATGAGACAGACACTTTTACGAGACAGACGCTATTATGAGACGAATGCTATGAGACGAATGCGCCCTGAGAATTCGCGCCCGATAACTGCCGCTCCAGACGCTCCAGATTGCCGCGCACACTGCCGTCTATGACGGTATCGCCAATCCGCACGACAACCCCGCCGATGAGCGCGGGGTCGATGCTTGAAGTCAGCCGAATGGTTTTGCCTGTCAGCACTTGCAGCTTCTCGGTCAGTCGGGTCGTTTGATCTGCTGTTAATGGAACGACCGACGACATTTCGGCGTCTGCGGTGTTTGCGTGGGCCGCCAAGAGAACGCGAAACTCGCGGGCGCATTCTTCGACTAGCTCTTCGCGGCGCTTCCGAATCAAAAGCTTCAGGAAATTTAGTGACGCCGCCGTCACCTGATCCCCGAATGCTTCATCCACGACGTTGTTCTTGCGAGTGTCCGAGACCAGCGGCTCCATGAGAATGGCCCGCAGATATGGCACATCGGTCATGCGCTTGTGGATCAATGCCAGGTCTGATTCGACGGCATCTAAAATGTCGTTCCGCAGGGCGACCGCAAACAACGCTCCGGCATAGCGTTTGGCAACACGAATGTCTTTCATGCCGCCGGCCCCGCGCTGCCGCTCGTGCTGGCGTAGGCCGCCGTGCCATTAGGAGTGCCAAGACTACCGATGAAATCGTCCACGAGCTTTGTCTGACGCGCCCCATCGAGGTTCGCGTCAATGACTTTGCCTGCCGCCGAGACTGCCAGCGTCACGATTTGCGAGCGCATTTCTAAAAACGCCTTTTGGCGGTCCCGCTCGCTTTCGTTGCGCCCCTGCGTTACAATCGTTTCGGCCTGCGTCCGGGCGTCGGCGACCAAATTGTCGCGAAGGCTTTGCGCTTCTTTAACAGCGGCCTGGATTTTCTCGCGGGCTTCTTCTTCGATATTTGCCAGCCGCTGCTCGTACTCGCGCCGCGTTGTTTCCATACGGGCGCGGTCGGCATCCATCTGGTCATAGGTTGCTTGAATGCTGCTGCGCCGCTCGTCCAGAACCCCGAAGATCTTGCTGAACGCAAAGCGCCACAGCAAAAGCATCAGGATCAAAAAGCCGACAATCTGCGTCAGCAGCAGCGCCGGCGTGATGCCGAGTTGTTGTAAAAAATCCATGTCCGAGTCATCCCTCGAAATTTAATGTGCGCCGAGCATGGCTTGAATCTGATCCGCAGTCGGCAGCATAGCTTTGAGGCCGAAGAAGAAAACCAGTGTAAAGATAAATAGGGTCTCAACCAGCGCGAAGGTCACGAACATGATGTTGCGGATGCGGCCTTCCGCCTCCGGCTGACGCGAGATGCCCTGAATGGCAGCCGCGAAAACCATGCCTTCTCCAATTCCTACTCCGACCGCCGCCAGGGGCAGCATAAGGGCGACGCCCAGGGCAAGCAGTCCAAAATACGTTCCAGCCATTGTTCTTCTCCTTAGTGTGTCGCACGAGGGCTGACAGGGGTGATAATTGCGTGTGTGTCGGTTTTGACGGTGTGATCGGGTGCATCCGGCACAGCGAAATCGCCGTCTTCACTATGATGCGTTTCCGACATAATGCCGATGTAAGCACAGGTCAGCATCGCAAAGATGAAGGCTTGGATGACGCCGGTAAAGATTTGCAGCGGATAGACGATAAGCTGCAAAGGGACGTTGAGCGGGCCGATATGGATTGCCGTGGCCGCAAGATCGTTCATCTGGTCTTCGGCGTAGATATTGCCGAACAGACGCATTCCCAGCGAAAACGGCTTGATGAACTCGCCCAGAATCTCGATGACGATGAACAACGGGGCGAGAATGAGCAGCGGCCCGACAAAATGCTTCAGATACTCTTTGAGTCCTTTGCTTGTAATTCCGATATACTGGGTGTAGAAAAAGACGATGACTCCGAGGCCGATAGTCGTGCTTGGGTTGGCGGTCGCGGCACGAAACCCTGGGACCAGTTCAAGCAGATTGCAGAAGAGGACATAGAAGAACAGGCCGAAAATCAGCGGCAGGTGACGCTCACCGCCCGGACCCATCGCGCCGACAAAGATATCGCGAAGATATTCGAGCATGATCTCCATGGCGGCTTGAAGACGGCCCGGTACCGGAGCCTTGGGTTTTGCCGCCAAAGCGCAAACCGCCAGGACAATCACCGATGTCAAAAAAATGTAAAGCGCGTAAACCGGCCAGTGCAGAAGTTCCATAAGTTAAAAGCTGACTGAAATACTAGAGTTTTCGGAAGCGTACCGCTTGCAACACCATCGTGCTTTGACCGACCAGAAAACCGGCAAGTACAGCCACCGGGCTGATCGGATGCAAGGTCAAAAACGCAGCTCCGACGAGTGTGATAAACATCAGCTTTGCGCCGAGAAGCAGCAGAAACTGAACTTGGGAGCCTTGCGCCAGACCCGGATTTGACCGTGCCGAGCCGATCAGCGCTGGCATGACCCGTTCCACGAATAAGAACAAAAGGCCGCAGACCCCGAGACTGACCGCCACGCCGAGCGCGACGCTGCCTGCCAGCGCGATCTGCCTGCCCAGCAGCAGTAGAGAAATTGGCAATAACCCCGCCCAGCAAGCTCCGCTTGCCAGACGATTGAAGCCCGGCAGAGCGGTCGACGGATGCGGCGGCAAATCCAGCGAAGCTGGTTCTAAGGAACGGGTAGGCATAATCAACTACGGCTTACGGCGATCTTTGGGCGACAGCAAACGAGACATATTCGTAAAACCCACGGCAGTTCCGACAATGGTCATGCCCAGAGTTCCCCAAGGGGTTGTGCTGTGAATATAATGCTGATCAAGCCAGCCTCCTGCGAGAAGACCGGCGACAACGCTGGTCACAAAAGTCAATCCGGCAGCCATGCCCGCTCCGTGGCTCACGGATTGAGAAGGCTTGGTTTCATCGAGATGGGAACCACGGGCCGCTCCGCCGGACGGAGAGAAACTTTTGGCTCCTGAAAGCGGTCGCACATAGTGAACTTCCGGTGGCGGGGGCAGGGGGCTGTGTGAAGGAACCACCAGTATTGGGGCTTCGTCTTCAGTTTGTTTCGATACGTCGTTTTCAGCCATCACTGCCCCCTTCACCGCGGGCGTTTTCGACTGTCTTTGCAGTCAACTGTTCAGAGTTTTCCAGCACCTAGTATAACACACTGCATAGCGGCAAGTCAACGGGTTTGCACCCTTTTTCACAAATTACTTCCGCAAACCGCACCAGGAAACTTTTCGAGGGAACTTTTCAGCGGTTTCAACGCTCTTAACTATAACTGATTTCAATGGAGAAACCTACCCTGTGAACGATCCTGGACAACAACCGATCTTTTTTGACGAATCGCGGCGGCGCTGGAACATCGTCTCGTACTTCTTTGTCATCGGCGGTCTGCTCGGCATCGCTGCTACTCTTCTGTTTGCCGTACAGATTGTGTTCAGCCCCCAGCTTCCCGAAATCTCGCTGGCGGCGTCGCGGCTTGGCCTTGTGCCGTCCCTGCTGACCGAGAGGGTCCGATCCCTGGCGCCGGCAATCAGTCAGGTCACCCCGAATACGCGTCTGCATCCGACCCATGCCCACATCAAGCTGCGGTATATCCTGAGCCGGAACCACCGGGTGCAGGATGCCAAGCGCAAGCTGTCCGAAGCCATCCAGCGCGAAAGTAAGCTGTCGGCCATTCCTGCGGCGGCAACCCTGCCGGGCCATGTCACGGCCCCTGTTCGGGCGGCGTTCTTTGAGAACAACGACAAGGCCGCTGTGGACTCGCTGACGGCACATATCGGGCAGACGACCCATTTGTTCCCGGTCTGGCTGCTGCTGTCACCAGGCGGCACGGGCATCAAGAGCATCGCGGCGTTTTCCGACAAGTCGGC
>JAYVVR010000211.1:0-4834 GCA_043786835.1 Armatimonadota bacterium
GAAGACATCGAGGCAATGGATATCTTTGGTGGGGCTGGCGATGATTTGCAGCGCCCCTGCCTTCGGGCAGGCCCAGCAGGTACCCATCCCGGAACAGCCCAGCACCGCGCCGCAGATCGAGATACTCGGAACCGGCGTCGTCACCCTGGATTTAGGGCGCTCGCGGAATGCCGTGCCAGGCGGTGGTCAGGCCAGTGGTAGTCAGGTGAACCTGTCGGATACTTCCCTGACGGTCGGCGCGGCGCAGCGGCTTTACAAAGGCGGCATCGGCAGCCTGACTTTTGGTGGCCTGGCACTGGATCAGACTAACACAGGGCGCGGAACGCAGGTGTTCCTGCACCAAGCGTTTGCGGACTATCAAGATCAGACGCTCGAAGCCTACATCGGGCGTACCGACCAGCCGACCGCCCAGATTGTGACGTTCCCGACCCTGCGCGGCGACGACTTGGTGACATTCACAGACTTGCTTGATCCGTTTTCCAGCGGCGATAACGTCAATGAACATCGGTATTCCAATGTCGCGGCAGTGACACTGAACCAGAAGCTGACGACTTTCGAGAACTTTCATGTCCAGCACCTCATTGACAGCACGAACACCCGCTTCGGGCCAAGCACCGGCACCGGCCTGAACTCCTACGGGGCCAGCATTCAGCGCCTCGGTCTGCCGGGGCTGGAAGCGCTTGAAAAAGTGGTGTCTTATGGCGGCGGGTATGAACACCGGTCGGTCGGACGGTCGGACGGCGGCTCGTCGGAGGCGTTGTACGCCGGAGGCGTCGTTAACCTCAAGCCCAGCCTGGTGAACCTTGTGGACCTGCGGGTGCTGGACAACTACACGTTCGGCAACAACCTGAGCAGCTTCCGCAGTACGACAGATACATTCCGGGCGAACTCGAATGCGGTGACGGCGGCGGTTCGCTACTTGCACAGCCCTTTCGGGAAGCCTGCGTACCAGGTCTCGCTAACGGCGGGCTACAAAAGCTACAGCAAAGTTTCGCGGGCGGGTTCTGTCGGCCTCGCGTTGACCGGCGTGAAGCGTCTCGGTGACGGTTTCGATGTCGTCGCACAATACGTCTATCAGCATCGGGGAGATGCACTGACGAATGCTTACGGCGGGGCGCGTGAGGAAAACGCCTTGCAGCTTGGCTTCGTGTTTAACTTCGACACGCTGTTCAACCGCAGCGTTGGCCCGCGCCGCTCATTGCTGAACTTGCAGCATCAATATATACCGAATTAAAGTTTTCAATAGAGTGAGAAATAAGATGAACAGAACACCCTTAACGCTCTTAGCGTTCATGCTGGGGACAGCCGTAATCATCCTGCCGGTTCATGCCGATAACAGCATGGCGGGCATGGACATGGGCAGCAGCAAGGCGGCGCAGAAGCCCGCCGCTGCCCCAGCGGCAAAATCACTGTCGGTTTCGGCGACGCTCAATCCCGCCGCGCCGCAGACAGGCGATAATACGCTTGCCCTCGTGGTCATGGATGCGACTGGCAAGCCCGTGACGGGCCTCAAATTGACCACGAGTGTTGCTATGACGAGCATGGATATGGGAACGACGCATCCGGCCTTCACCGAGACCGGCGGCGGTCACTACACAGCAAAAGTCAGTTTTAGCATGGATGGCCCCTGGCGCGTGGTCGTTCGCAGTCAGGGCAATAAGGTCGCGGTGCTGGACTTTAATGCCGGGTCCAAAACGCCGTGGAAGTCGCCCCAGATCAAGGCAACAGGCGTCACGCCCTCCCAGCCTGCCCCCTCTCCTCAGCCTGCCCCCTCTCCTCAGCCTGCCGCCCCGGCCGCGAACGCGATACCCGGCATAGACATGAGCGGCGGCAAGACGATAGACAAGAAGGCTGATAACAAACTACCCCCCCCTGGCGACATGGCCGGAATGGACATGAGCGACACGAAACCAATGAAGATGTCGGGCATCGCGGATATGAAAACCGCGACGATCCCGGAACTCAAGGAAACAGGTACCTATACGGCGACTGGCGACGAGAACTGGAAGATGCAGACTGGTTTCGGCCACAACGCGCCGATGGTTGGCATGATGAACCAAATGATGGTCGGCGGCAGCGGCATGGAAGGCATGAAGATGGCCCCGATGGACATGAAGTTCGGCGACTCGAACTACACCAAGCCGGATGCCAGCGATGCAGGCGACAGCATGGCAGGCATGGATATGGGCAGCAAGGACAAGACTGCCGATGCAGGCAAATCCAATAGCATGAACGGGACGAAGATGGACGCGCCATCCGCAAGCGGCGCACCGGCAGCGTCTTCACCCGTGAGTGTCGCTGCGACCACGGTATCCGCGCCAAAAGCGGGCGACAATCCACTAACCATCAGTGTCACCGATGCGCAGGGCAAGCCAGTCACCGGAGCAACGATTACTGCCAGTGTTGCGATGACGAGTATGGACATGGGAACGACGCATCCTGCAGTAACAGAAACGGGTGCGGGACAATATACGTCCACTGTCAATTTTAGTATGACTGGCCCCTGGCAGGTGAAGGTAAAAGTTACTGCGCCGGGCCAAAAGCCGCAAACCAAAGCCTTCAACTTCACGGCCAAGTAGACAAAGAAAGCAGACCGTATGGGGGTTTGGTACAACATTCACGGTGGCAGCACCCACTTCCCGATTGCTCTGCTGTTCTCGTCGTTCTTTTTCGACGTGGCAGGCTTTGGGCTGCACCGGAGGACGTTCAGCCGCGATCTGCACGTCGCAGCCTTCTACGCGCTGCTACTAAGGGCGCTGGCCTCGTTCGTTGCAGTTCTGTCCGGGCTGATCATCTTGGGCTGGCAGTTTAGCGGCGGCGGCAACCTGGCGAAGCATCACTTGTTCGTCTGGCCCGTGTTTGGCTTTATCATCGCGCTGGCCGTCTGGCGTCAGTCTCTCAACAAGTAAGCCGTTGGCTTGCACTATCTACTCTCACATCAAAGGAACTACCATGAAAACATTGACGCTGACCATCGCCGCGATTGCGGCACTTTCCACCGCCGCGATTGCGGCACTTTCCACCGCCGCGATTGCGGCCCCCATCTCTAAGGCAACCCCGACTAAAACGACGGCGCTCATCTGCCCGGTTACAAGCACGAAAATTGCATCCGCCGCCAAAGCGTACAGCCATGAGACGTACAAGGGCAAAACGTACTACTTCTGCTGCCCAGAATGCAAGCCTGCTTTTGATAAGAACCCAACCAAGATCATCGCCGACTCCGCTAAAGGCAAATACCAGAAGATGTAGTCTTGCTCTGCCTGAAAGGAACACAAACCCATGAAGAACCTTGTTCTCGCGACGGGCCTAGCCCTCTCCCTGCTCCCGCTGGCGGCAACCGCCTCCCCAGCACATCACGCCGCAAAAGCGTCCGCCAAAACAGCGACCATGTATCAGTGCCAGAAGTGCCACATGAAAGTCTCGGCGGCGACAGCCAAGAAGGACGGCTACAAAGACCCGATGGACGGCGGCAAGCTGATGCCGATGCCAGCCGCGCCCGCCGGCAAGCCAATGGGCGATATGAAGATGTAGTTTCCGTAATCTTCCCGCCGCCGTCAGCACTTTTGCCGTTTGCGGCGGGAAGCCTCCATCGAAGTGCCAAAATTATAGCAACTCAAGAAGAATCGAAAACCAAAAGTCCGCCCCCACAGAGGCCGGTCAAAAACAAGCTGGCAACAGTCGCGCTGGGACTGTTCGCTTTGGCGCTGCTTGTCAGCATCCGCGACCCTGACTCCGCTCCTCTCGCGCCCGCGCTGCCGATCAGCCAGCGGAAACCTATGCCCGACTTCACGTTCCAAACTCTGGATGGAGGGTCCTGGACACTCTCTCAGCACCGGGGCCGTGTCGTATTGCTGAACTTTTGGGCGACCTGGTGCCCGCCCTGCCAGTCCGAAGCGCCAAGCCTTGTCGAAATCGCGAACGAGTATCAGGTCCGGGGACTGGACGTTGAAGGCGTCGCGATGGATCAAAAGAGTCGGGATAGCCTCGATAATATCCATTCCTTCGTCGCGGCTTATCATGTCTCATATCCCATTCTACTGCCAAAGACGTTCTCCCCTCTTGCGAATGGGGTCCAGTCTTATCCGACTACCTATCTGATTGACCGGCAGGGCAATATCGCGAATGCGTTCACAGGGGCGCTCGATGTAGCATCGCTTAAACCAGAGCTAGAGCGCCTGCTCAAAGAACCTTCTGGCGCAACGAAATAACCCTGTAAAAATCAGATTCTAAGAACAAGGCTTTGAGAAAGCCGCTTTTTTTACTCCTGCCTCTCGACCTGAGTTGCCACTGGTTCGATTTCCAGTTTTTGAATAAACTTGCATTCGTGCAGCCTCCTCGACTATTGCTTGTTCCAAACGCTTCAATTGACGCGGCGCTTCAACTGGATCTGCGCAGTACACCGACAGGCCATCATGAAGCCACGAGCAAACATGTAAGCGCTTCTCGCTCTCAAGGATCGGCAGAATGGCACTGATCAGCTTGAGTTCATGCCCCACGCTCTGGCTCATCTTTACGCTCTGGCTCATCTGTGCGGTGGACCCCGACTTCGCCCCGTGCGGGGCACGAAGCCAGGACACCCACAGAGAGGCAGAAAAGCTGACGATGACAACAAGAATAACAACGCTGTTCAAGATTTTCTGTTCACGCATAGAATGGTCTCTTTCATGTGGATCGTCTACTGCCGAAAGCTCTCGTAACGGATGCGGCTATCGAGAACGCCCAAGCTTTTCAAGCCCGAGACTGCCGTATCCATCAGACCAGGCGGGCCGCAGACGTAGAAAGACCTGCCTTCTAAAACGCCGCAGTGCTGCGCGATTTTCTCCCGATCAATGCG
>JAYVVR010000212.1:0-4825 GCA_043786835.1 Armatimonadota bacterium
TACGCCTTAACCCTTTGGCTTCCCTACTATCGGCGTCGGCGTGTCGCCGCCGACAGGGCTTCGCCGTGTTCAATCCGGGCTGCAATAACCCGGAGTGCAAGAACCTGCGTGTTTTCAATGGCTTCCGACCGAGTTTGGCCGTAAGCAAGGACACCGGGCAGAGCGGGGATTTCGCCGAGCCAGCGTCCGTCCTCTTCCTGCTGCGTTTCAATCCGCATTTGTATGACGTGTTCCCGCCCATTCAAAAGAGAAACAGCGAGGCTATACGCAATACGCCTTGCGGCAATACTGCGAAACACCTCGCTGCTTCTTGCTAGGTTCGAAGAATGCGGCCCGAAGGCCAGAGACAACGAAACTAGGCTTCTGGGTTGGGCTGGTGGCAAAAGTAGCCAGTCATGACCCGCAGGTGAAAAACACCCGTAGGTAATAAGCCGCCCCGAAGGTTAAAATGACTAACCTTCGCCACCGCCCTGTAAACTATGGTCCAATATAAAATCCTCCTTCTATGTTGAGATAATCTACTATACCACATTTGTACGGAAATCATTCCACTTATTTTTAGTATTTTGGAACCTCACCCCGCCTCGTTCCAGCACTTGCGGCGTCCTGCCTCAGTGTCGTCCACCCTCTCCTTCCGATAAGTCTTTAGGAAAGGAGAGGGTGAAGACAATTTGGAACAGGAAATGCCAACGGCAGCCAATCTCACTGCTTTTTATCCTAACCCTCTCCTTTCTCAAGGAGAGGGTCGCCGAGGAACGAGGCGGGGTGAGGTTCCTTCCCTAGTCCAAGCCGGCAGAAACGGCACGAAAAAGACAGCGAGAAGCGTAAAGCCGAAGCCGAACCAGAGTGCCGAAAACCAGCCATGGGTAATCGAATGATGGTTCGCCGGCCCGAAATAATCGTAGAGCGTACTGCCGAACTTGTCGCAGAGTACGAGGCTGAGGGCCATGACGGCCTGCATCAGTCCGTAAACCGTGCCTTCGATCTTCGGCGGGCAGGCCCGCGCCGCCAGCGTGTTCAGGCAAACGGCGAGAAAGAGCGCCAGGAAGCTCCACAAGGACTGGGCGATCCGAACAGACCAGGCATCGTGCATGGTCATTGCAATCAAATAAATGGCGCAGTCAGACACAATCGCGCCCCAGACGACCGCCCGGATTGGCAGTACTCGCGATAGGGTTCCAAACGCCAGCAGCCCGACAATGGCCCCCGCCGCCGTCCAGCTATCAAGCCGCCCGATAAACTCTTTGGAAAGCTTCAAGACATCGGTCTCGTAGTATACCGACGCCGTCAGCAGCAGCGGCGTGACATTGAGGTAAAACAAAAACGCCGCCATGACCCAAATCCCTGGCGTCCGGGCTGCGTCCTGCAGCGCTGCTGTTGTCCTGGCTCGTTCCCGGTTTTTGGCCTCTTTTCGGAGGGCTAACTCCTCCGCCTGGCCCGCTGAAACACGGCGGTCTTCAATCAGCAGCGCCAGCGGCAGAGAAGCCAGCGACACGAGGGCCGCGACAAGGAACGCATGGGGATAGCTCCAGTGCGCGGTCACCTGCCCATCGAGACCGCCGGTATACGCCAGCGCCAGCACGAGGGGTGTAAACTGCCAGACCGTTTGCAGCAGTCCAAACGCACCGGTCCGGTTGCCGACCGAGACCATCGCGGCATTAATTAAAACCCCGGTCATTGCCGCGCCTGTGCCGGCAACAATCAGCAGACAGACAATCGCGGCATAATGATATTGGTGCAGGGTCATCAGCCCGAGGTAACCGAGTGATTGTACCCCCGCCGCCAGCACGAAATAGGTGCGCCGGTGCCAGCCGAAAAGGGGGAATAAATCGGAGACGCCGCCCATGAACGGCTGCAAGTAGGCCGGGATATTGATAAGCAGCAAGAGCGTCCCAACTCCGCTTGCCTTCAGCCCCAGCACTTCTTTGTACAAAAAGAGCTGCTTGTTCAGCGTGATTGCGCCCAGAACACCGCCGAGGGCCGCGCTTGCCGCCAGCAGAAAGATCGTGCGCCAGAAAACATCCCGCGTCGCTGTCTCTGTCCCGAAAATGGGCTTTTCGATGACCGTCATGCCGCCTCCGCGTGAGCATCTCTTGGCTGAATATCTGTCGGCGCTCGGCTTTTCGCCCAGGCCGGCAGGAAAAAGATGAGGAGGCCGGCGGGGATCGTCAAAGCCAGCCCCCAGCCGTTCAACGCATACCAGCCGTAAGCGGCGGAATGATGGGATGTCGGACCGCAAAAGTCGTAGAGAGTCCCGCCAACCTTCTCACCGAGGGCGCCGGCCAGCAGGATCGCCGCCATAAAGAGGCCGTAGATCGTCCCGGCAATCTGTGGCGGGCAGGCCCGCGCCGCCAGCGTATACAGGCACAGCACATAAACGATGCCGATAAAGTAGACGACAAATGTGACAATCTTTGCCGTCAGCATATCATGCAAGGCGAAGTTGACCGCATACTGGGCGCAGTCCAGCAGCCAGGCTCCCAGCACAATCGTTAGCAGCGATGCCCGGCGGGAGACCAGTGCAAAGGCCGCAATTCCAAGCATGGCCCCGGCCGCGCCGTACTGCCCCAAATCACCGATGAATTGCTTCGAAAAGTGCAGGGTGTTAGTTTTGTAGTAGAACAGGGCCGTGTTCGTGCCGGGAGTGAAGATTAAATAAAAGACAAACAGAACCATAGCCCAGATGCCTGGCGAGTGGGCCGCGTCCAGCAAAGCCGCGACAGTTCGGGCATGTTCAATGCGCTTGGAAGCTGCTCGCGCGGCGACCTCTGCCGGAAGGTCCTGAGCGCGGGGCTGGCGCCGCGTTCGGGCTTCATCTATCAGCAGTGTCAGCGGCAGGGGCAGCAGCGAAAGCAGGGCCGCCGCCTGGAAGCATCGGGCATACGACCAGTGCTGGGTGACAAAGCCGCCGAGGTGGGCAAGGTACACAAACGACAGCAGCCAGGGCAAAAACTGCTGGACTGACTGGATGCGTCCGACCGTGCCGGTCCGATTGCCGATTGTGACCATCACCGTATCGGCCATGATCATCAGGGTTGCGCCTCCGGCCACTGCGACAATGACCAGCAGCACGACTGTCCAGTAAGACGGGTGCGCCAGCAGCGACAGGCCGAAGTAGCCAAGAGCGCCAAGAAGAGATGCCAGCGCGTAATAAGGCCGTCGGTGATAGCCGAAGAGAGGAAATAAATCCGAGCTTGCCCCAATCAGCGGGCGGCAATACTGCGGGATCGCCGTCAGGATGCCAAGTGTCGCCACGGCGCTTGCCGACAGGCGAAGCTGGTCTTTATAGAGAAACGCCAGCTTTTCGGCGGAGAATGTCGCGGAAAGTGTCAGCGCGGCGACCGTCCCGGCCACCAGAAGCGCGACGCGCCAGAACGCGGTCTGGTCAGATCGTTGAGACGCCGGGGGGGGAGATAAAGCAGTTGCCATCGGGAGGCCTTTCGTGAAATCGTGCGGGAAAGACGCCTGCGGCAGTGGAGGCTAATTGAGTATACAGAAGGGAAGAGGATTTGTCAAGAAGGCGCGTCGCAGTCATCTTCGCGTATTAGACCTCCTGCATAAGTACCCTGCACTGGAAGTACCCTGCACTGGAAGTGCAGGGCTTTTGAGGTGCAGGGCTTTTGAGGTGCGATTGTCCATCTGCGTGGACATAAGACCAAGAACAGCCTTTTGACCAAATTGCAGAACACCCGGATTTCCAATCCGGGCGACGTCGTACGACTTGTGCAAAAGGTACATTGGCATTTTCATTCTGAAAGCTATTTTCATCGTGTGGTGAAAACTGGGATAGCAGTGAAAACAAAATGTACTAGAGGTTAATACCCGCCCTAAGTACGCGGGCCGACCGGCAGCGTGAGGGCGGACGGCATGGAACTGAGGAGGCCGGCGAGGGCAGTATACCAGGCGACTGCCGCCGTCGCAAGCCCGAAATAGCCGCCAATCTGCTTTGTGCCGCCGCCGAAAGCGTCTACCGTGAGTAATATAAACGTGACGAACAGCAGGGCGAAAAGCGTCATTAGGGCGAGATTTGTTTTCAGAGTCGCCACTAGCATGAGGCCGGTGAAGATGGTCCACCCGAGCAGGAAAAAGCCGAACGCGGCTTCATTTGGGATCAGCTTGAACTGAATGGACGCGCCGACGGCCAGCCAGAACGCGCCGTAGGACGCGAACGCGGTCGCGCCGAATGTGTTGCCAGTTTTGAACTCCCACATCCCGGCAAGAAGCTGGGCGAGACCGCCGTAAAACAGCGCTAAACCGACGACGATTTCCGCGCCGACAAATAGCTTGGCATTGGCGGCGCTCAGCACGAATGTCGTCAGGGCAAACGCGCACAGCCCAAGCGGGGCTGGGTTTGCAGTTGTGGGGGCGGTTAGTGGCGACGGGGCGGTGATCTTTGTGTCGGACGGGCTTTGGGCCATGATGGTTCTCTCCTCAGCAGTGCATAGCGCAGCAACTAAGGAGAGTATAACATGGATGTCAAGAAGAGACCTCACCCCATCTATGCCTTCGGCATTACTTCGTATCTGTTCCTCGCCGACCCTCTCCTTCCGATGAGTCTCTAGGAAAGGAGAGGGTTAGGATAACCTGGACAGGAATCAGGCCCCGAGGGCGCAGCAAAAGACGGTGGGCGCAGCAAGCAGCGCCCCCACACCAGTTCCAAATTTCTTCACCCTCTCCTCAAGAAATGAGAGGGTGGACGACACTGAGGCAGGGCGCCGCAAGTGCTGGAACGAGGCCGGGTGAGGTTCCTAATGCTCCAAAAAATATCGGACATTGGTGACGATGACGTCGCGGCGGTTCAGGAGCGCGAGCTTCAAAAGCGGGC
>JAYVVR010000213.1:0-4818 GCA_043786835.1 Armatimonadota bacterium
GGTGTGTACTGCTCGACGGCAAAAAAGCCTTCGATAAGCTGGACAACATCGTCTGAATGGTCCGTTCGCATCTTGCCCCACTCGAACTCCGAATCGGGGTTCCAGTTCCGCATCTTCTGCGAGCGAGCGACATACCAGCGGTACAGGCCGGCAAACGCGCGTTCCACCTGCCGTTCGCGCTCGTCGCGGCTGAGCAGGGAAACGGGCCAGCCTTTTGATTCGGTGCTCTCGGTCAGGTCCGGCGGCAGCATAGACTCTGAGAGCGCGCCGGTCAGTGTCTCATAAGACAGACTGCCGTTCTCCAAAGTGTCACTTTTCAAGCTGTCGTTGCTTGTGCCATTCGTTAAGTTCGGGGAAGATTTGACGGTCATAGACGACTTTCTAAAGTCCTTCATAATTGCAGGGTTCTGCGTGATCTCGATTTGTAATCATGTAACATAAAATCATACCCCAAAGTGCCCTGTTTTCGTGCATGCCTGCCGCCAAGCCAAAGAAGGGCGAACAACGACAAGCAGGGCGAACACAATTAGGGAAGGGCGAACACAAGGTTCGCCCCTACGGGGTTTGGGAAATGCCCTGTAAGGGCGGGTCCCCGTGCCTGCCCTCGATTTCTCCTCACTGTTTAACGCGGCTCGCCCATCACCAAGCGAACTTTCGGCTCCGCGCTGACTTTGTTACAAATGTCATCAAACCCCAGCGTACAACCGATGCAATCCAGCGCTATTTCGTCGTCGCTTGCCTCAGGCGGATAATCACCGTCATTATCGCTTGCGTACTGATGCAGTGCCAGCCCGATTTGATGCAGATTGGACGCGCATTCGGTCTTCATGCGTTTGTCCCTTTGTCGTTCCCGCTCGTATCGTTCCCGCCCTGAAGGGCAGGTCTAGAGGCGCGGACGCCAATCGCACGGTGTGCGGAAATGCCGTTAGCAGAGGGCTATCCTATATTCCTCCGCCCGCAGGGCGATTGCGCTTCGCCTTCAGACCTGCCCTTCAGGGCGGGAATGGTGCTTTCGATGCTTACGACCGGGCGCTTTTCATGTACAAAAGGCGGGCGTTGCGGTCGAACTTTGGGTTGAATGGGTCCAAACGCCGGGCGCTCTCGTAGTGGCCGAAGGAGTCTCGGAGCTTGCCCTGGCGGTAGCAGATGTAGCCCAATAAATCGTGGGCTTCGCGGTCGCCGGGGGTGCCGGCGCAGTAGGCCCGGAGGGTCGCTTCGGCGGCAGGGTAGTCGCCGGTTAGGTACAAATCACGGCCCAAGTTCTTGCGGGCTTTGGCCCATTCCGGCACCAGCTCCAACACGCGCCGGTACGCGGGCAGGGCGGCGTGGGGCGCTTCCAAATAGTCGTGGCACAGGCCGACGGCGAAGTGGGTGTAGGCGTCGTCGGGCCAGTCGGTTTGGACACGGCTTAAATGCTGCAATGCTTCCGGGTAGCGCCCGGCTTCGAGGTGGTGGCAGGCGAGAAAAAAGTTTGCCCAGGGGTTCTCAAGATCGAACTCATACAAGGCGCGGGCATGGACAATCGCTTCTTCGAGACGTCCTTCTTCGTAAGCGCCCCGCACTGCGCTCTCCTGCTGCATCGCCCGCCACCTGCGGGTCAGCACCTGCATCATTTGGGAAAGAAACTTCTGGGAAAGAAACTTCATAACAACAACTTTCTAAAAATAAAGTTTGAAGCAGAGAATAATGCCAGGCTCATTATAAACGTCGAAGGCCATTCTGTCAAGCAAAAGCTCTCAGCCTATCAAGCAAAACTGTCAATGTTCTAACTTGACACGCCGCCGCCTTTTCCGCTACAATAAATAGGCTTTTATTGAAACGACTGAAAGCGAAAATTTCAAGAGAAAATTTCAACATACAACGAGAGGTTTATCAACCCTATGGCAGCAAGTCCCGCCGCACCTCCCCTTTCCGAACCAAAGATTGACCCGAACACTACAAGCCAAAACGGCTCCCAAGTAAACGGGACTTACACGAACGGAACCCACACGAATGGGTTTATTCCGGTTGCCCGCACCGACGGCCACAGCCACCCGATCTCATCGGTCTCGGCGGCTGACGTCGTCAAGTCCCTCGGCCTCTCAAACGAGCAGCTCCTCCATACCTACCAGCAAATGCTGGATATTCGCCACTTCGAAGAGCAGTGCAACCGGGCTTTCCGGGCCGGTAAAGTCGGCGGCTACCTTCACCTTTACATTGGGCAGGAAGCTGTCTCGCTTGGCGTTCTCCACACCTGGCACCCTGGCGACCAGGCGCTGTCGTCGTACCGCGACCATGCCCACTGCCTCGTGCTGGGCAGCGACGCCAATAAAGTGATGGCCGAAATCTACGGCAAAAGCACCGGCATTTCGCGTGGCAAGGGTGGCTCGATGCACCTGTTCGACAAGGAGCATGGCTTCGCGGGCGGCTACGGCATTGTCGGCGGCAATGTGCCTCTCGCCATCGGCATCGGCTGGGCGCTGAAGCATTCCCCGGAACTCAAAAGCGGCAACAATATCTGCGTTTGTTTCTTAGGCGACGGCTCGATGAATGCCGGCGGCTTCCACGAAGCGATGAACATGGCACAGCTTTATGAGCTGCCCGTGCTGTTTGTCCTGGAAAACAACAAGTATGCGATGGGCACTTCGATTGAGCGGTCATCGGCAAACACCGATTTAGGCTCGCGCGTCGAATCCTATAATATGGCCCATTCTAGAGTAGACGGTCAGGACTATTTCGCCGTTCGCGAAGCTGCGCAAGAGATTGTCGACAAGATGCGGGCGCACCCGGCCCCCTACTTCTTAGAAGTCATTACTTACCGCTATGTCGGCCATGGCGCGGCGGACGGTGCGGAAACGCAGGCGACTTACCGCGAACCTTCTGAGCTTGATGTCTGGAAAGGCCGCGATCCGGTCAAGATTTTGGAACAGAAGCTGCGTGATCTTGGCGTTCTCGACGATGCCAAGCACACTGAAATGAACCAAAAAGCGCGTGATATGGCCCGCGCCGCCGCTGAGTTCGCCGAAAGCAGCCCGCTCTGCACACTGGAAGAGCTGATGCAAGACGTTTACGCGGAATAGGCAGCCAGAACTGGCATGGGATTGAAATCGGCGGGGGGAAAAATTCCTGCGCTGTGGGGCGCAGCCGCCTTCGCGGGTACAGGAAGAGGCAAAATCTTGTGCCCGCGAAGGCGGCCATCGGGCGCTTCGTTCCGCAGCGCAGGACCTCCGCTCCACGCCACATGCACTGGGCAATACCGATGACCTGCTCCCTTGTGGTGCGGAAAGTCTCACAGAAATAAAGGAAACTATGGCTGAAGTGATTATGCCCAAGATGGGCGACGCGATGGAAGAAGGTATCCTGCTGGAATGGAAGAAGCAGGACGGGGAAACGGTGAAGATGGGCGACGTGATTGCTGAGATTGAGACCGACAAAAGCAACGTCGAAATCGAGGCTGAAGAGGACGGCGTTCTGCATACGCAGGCCGAGCCGGGCGCGGTGATTGCGGTCGGCAAGGCAATCGCGGTGATCGGCGACATTTCCAAGACAAATGGCACCAACGGTACTCACAGCAACGGCGCGAATGGGACAGGCGTCAGGCTCACAAATCCCTCGGCAATCCCAACTGAAGATACGATGCATTCCGGCGAGGGCATTCAGTACAAAGCTGATACGAAGGCCGACAAAGACATTGCCCGGATTCTGCCGACAGCTCATCCCCGCGAAGCCTACACCGGCCCGACCGAGTCCATGACCTACGCCGATGCTATCCGTCTGGCCTTGCAGGAAGAGATGGACCGGGACGAAAAAGTCTTCATGCTCGGCGAGGAAATCGGTCAGTACCAAGGCACGTTTAAGATCACCAAAGACTTCCTCGAAAAGTACGGCCCCGAGCGCATTGTTGACACCCCAATTTCCGAGGCCGGCATGGTCGGTCTGACGGTCGGTGCGGCGATGATGGGCCTGCGTCCCATTATCGAGTTTATGACCCTGAACTTCGCGCTGGTCGCGTGGGACGGAATCATCAACCACGCCGCGAAGATTTTGTACATGAGCGGCGGACAGTTCAATGTCCCCTGTGTTCTGCGCGGCCCTGGCGGCGTCGGTGTTCAGCTCTCAGCCCAGCACTCCCAGGACTTAGCCCACTGGTACGCCAATACGCCGGGTCTGAAAGTCGTTGCTCCGGCAACCCCCGCAGACGCGAAGGGCCTGCTGAAAGCCGCGATTCGAGACAACAACCCCGTCGTCTTCAACGAGCACGCGGGCCTGTACCGGACCAAAGGCGACGTGCCGACCGATCCCGAGTATATTGTTCCATTAGGCGTCGCCGACATCAAGCGTGTCGGCAAAGACGTGACGATTGTTTCGTACTCACGTGGCACGGTGCTTGCGCTGGCTGCCGCCGAGCAGCTGGCCGCCGAGGGTATTGACGCCGAAGTGGTCGACCTGCGTTCGCTCCAGCCGATTGATCTGGATACGATCATCAACAGCGTCAAGAAGACCCACCGGGCGGTTGTTGTCCAGGAGCAGTGGCTGTTCTACGGGATCGCCGCCGAGTTTGCCGCCCAAATCAGCAATGCCGCGTTTGATTACCTAGATGCGCCTGTTGAGCGTGTCGCCGGTGCATTTGCCCCCATGCCATATGCGCGGAATTTGGAGCTTGCGGCGACCCCGCACGAGCCGGACATCATCGCCGCCGTCAAGAAAACCCTGGAGCGGAGCGCTTAACCATTATGCCTGAAGTGATTATGCCCAAGATGGGCGATGCGATGGAAGAAGGCACCCTGCTGGAATGGAAGAAGCAGGACGGGGAAACGGTAAAGGCGGGCGACGTGATTG
>JAYVVR010000214.1:0-13108 GCA_043786835.1 Armatimonadota bacterium
GATGTCATTACAGAGTGCTACCTGATGTGTCAGCCGCTCTTCTGAAGGAAGTCTTTCCAGAGCACGAGCGACAAGGGCCGCCGTATATTGCGCTAGAACGAGGTGACTTTCCGCAGTGTCTAACGCCTCTTGTTCGACGCGCTCTTTAGGAAGGGATTGAAGTAACGAAAGGAGGTGTTGATCGATAACACGTTCGTACAGACCAGGAATGATTTTCATGAGGAATGACTTCTAGAGAAATAACTTTCAACCGTTGAGTATGCCTTCAGGACAGCCGCATTTTGCAGATATTTAGGCAAGTGAGATGAGCAGGAGGAAGGAGGCTTACGACTCCATTATAACAGTAAAACTTTGGTTTATTATTAACAGACACTCAACAGCGAACATCGTTTTCGGAAATATCTCCTCAGTATTTCAACAACTAAGAATAACTCGCTTATTTATTATTAAATAAACTAATAATAAATATACTTAATATGCTACAACCTTATTATATGTTTGTCTGTCGCCTCTTGCGGCAGCCTTCGGTTGGAAAGGTGGCTTTTATGGCAGCGTTGACGAGTTCTTACGAAACCAAGCGAAAAGATGGGCAACTTGTTCTCTATCCGCTCGCGGCGGGGGTTCACACATTTAAGGGAGCACTGGTCTGTGTCGCCTCGGCAACGGGTCTTCTGGTTCCAGGGGCAGATGTCGCAGGGGCGGTCTTTGTCGGGGTCGCTTATGAAGATGGCGACAACGTCGCCGGGTATGTTCCGCCGCTGGGCGGCACTCCGGGGACCGGCGCGGCGGGGGCGGTTTCTATTCGGGTGGAGAAAGACGGCTTGTACCAGTTCCACAAGACCGGCGCGGTGCAGTCGGATGTTGGCAAGGTCGCCTATCTGCTTGATGACAACACGGTCTCGACGGCGACGACGGCCAACAGCGTTCATTGCGGCGTCTGCACGTCTTCGATGATATCGGCCAGCCGGCCTTCCCCGCTTTGTCCGAAAGGAGTTTCCAGTGACACGACGGCGAACACGTCCCTGGCCGCCCGGATTCCAAAAGGCACAAATGGGGTACAATCTCAGTAGAAGTGTATGTCTGCCACCCTGAGAACTGAGGTTCCAAATGCGTCTGCAACAACGGCCCAAGTTTACTACGTCTCTAATCCTGGTAATGCCGCTTTTAGCTCTGGGACTGCTGCTCTTGCAGCACCACTCTCGGCAAGCGGAGCCAGCACCTACGAAGTCAGTACGGCAAGTTTCTCAGGAACTTTGGCAAGTGCGGGACTTCCCTCAGGCTCCGTGCTTGCCCCGCAGTTCACGGCAGTGGGCAGCACAGTCGCGTCGCTTGAAGTCGAGTTCGAGGAGGTCTAATATGGCACTTAACGCAGCAGGATACACGGCGGCGGGTGCAGGGACAACCGCCGCAAATGGTAATTATGTCCCAGTCACAGGTGCATACGCGACAGCCGGGGGTGCAACGCAGTATACCAACGGCACGGATTTTCTTTCGTTTAACGGCAGCAGCACATGGGGATTGTTTACGGTGGCAGGTGCGGGAGGCGTGCCTTTATACACTGCGGCAGGGTCAACTACAACCTTTCCCTTGTCTGGGTGGACGGCAGCCACCGGCGGGCTTCCTGCCCCGACGTTCGACGGCATTGGCCCTACTCCCGCCGCTTCCTTCCCGCGTAATCGGACCACGGTAGTTGTCTACTAATTCGGCAAGTGGCGCTAACTCTGAGACATCCAACACCGGCAAAACCGGCGAGAAAACCAAAAAGATTTAGCGGCAGAAACTCGCCCGCTGACTTCTACTGCTTTTCGCCCCGCTGCTCTTCGCTCTGCTGTTTTTCCAGCCAGATCTCTTTGCGGTCCACGACCACACCGCGCGGGGCGGCGATGCCGAGGCGGATACTGTCGCCGTGGACTTCAACCACAGTGACTTCAATCTCGCCGACCATGATGAACTGGTTGAGTTTACGGGTGAGTACGAGCATGGTAAAGCCTTCCCGAGCGCGTGACGTTTGTTTGCTTCCCTGCAAAAACCATGCCAAGTAGAAGTACGGTCTTTCTACTCTTCGCGGAACGCCGCCGGCACATCAGGGAAGGCGCTCGGTACAATCCCGTCAATCCGCTGGGCCACCCCCGCCGTGGCTGCCGCCTGGTACCCCTTCCAGGCCCCCTTGCCCGGCTTCACGGCGTCTTTGAGCTGCTGCTGGGCGTTAGGGTCGGCGGGCGCGGTCTTCTGGGCAAGCATGGCGGCATCTGCGATCTTGTTTAATCCGTCAGACGAGGAAAGACCGCCTGCCTCATTTGAGGGGACGGTCTTTGCGGCTCGGACAGGCTTTACTTCTTGGGCGGCGTTCGGTACTGCGGCGGGGTCGGCGTTGCTGTGTCCCGCGACATCCGAAGCATCGCCAGTGCGCCCGCTCCGTACTCCTCGTATATCCTGTCGTCCTCCCGGTCCTCCGTCCGCGCCATAACTTCTTGATATGACTCCCGCGCCGTCCTGCGCACTTCCTCCAGATCGCTCTGGGTAAGCATGATCACGGGCCTCCTCATGACGTTTTGCTGTAATAAACTACGCCACAGCAAGCTGCGGGGTATTCAAGGTTGGCGCGGGCTTGTCCTGCCCCCGCTTGGCTTAGAAGAGTTCCATCTGGCCTGCGTCTAAAAGAGCAAAGTTGATGGGTTGTTGATATAAACGCTTGTATTCGTCCGCGCAGCCCTGCTGCTGGACGTAGTGGCGGATGGTCTCCTCGCTGCCGTGACGCCCCATGGTGTCAATGAAGTAGCCACTCGACCAAAACGCGCCGCCCCAAAGCTGCTGGCGCAACGAAGGCACGCGGCGGAAGATCTCGCGGGCCGTGATGCTCTTGACCGTCCGAACAATCTTCGTCGGGCTATAGGTCGGAACCGACTGCATCAGAAAATGCACATGGTCGCGGTCGGTTCCGACCTCAAGAAACGCGATCTCAAGAAACGCGATCTCATGGCGCAAGGCAATCTCCAAGCAGACTTCCCGCAGGGCTGTGTCTACATCGGCGTTGAAGACGGCCCGTCGATATTTAGAGCCGCAGACCAGATGGTACAAAAGAACCGAGACATTGTGGCTCTTGCAAATGAAGGTGCTCATGCGCTAAGATAGCACAAAAGGTGGGAGCATGGAAGCTCCCAGCGACGCAAGCATCGGGGCATTAGACCCCAAAAGAGCAAAAGACAGACAATCGCCCTTCAAAAGACCCGGATTTCCAATCCGGGTACATCCATCCGGGTTCGCTTGCAGGCAGGTCCCAATGCTCATCAACAAAGACTGGCAGAAACACAATCCCATCAACGACATTTTGGAACCTTACGAGAACCTGATTTGGATCGGGCGACCCAACGAAGACATCTACGTTCGGGGCAACCGCAGGGGGCGTCGCTTGATCAATGTCTGTGTCTGGTCTTCGCTCGCTGGCATCGCGGCCATTACTGGTCTCGTTTTTAGTCCTAATCGTCAACAAATTTTCCTGTGTGTTTGCCTATTAATCGCGATACCATTCTGGAATTATATATTTCTTGCTTCAAGCAATTATCAGCGTGCAGATTGGTATGCATTTTCTGGGAAGCGTCTTTTTCTGACGGTTTGGGACCACAACGAGGTCGAATACGTCCACTACTCGACGGAACTCAGCAACTTAACTGAAGTGTTCGTTAAGAAGTTAAAGCGTTCATCTGTACCGGAAATGGCTGAAACGGTAGGCACTCTTGTTTGCGTTTATCGAAGGCCAATTCCGAAGCGCCTCAGCAACAAGTTCACGTTTAACTTGGTAGATGACCCCGCAGAGGTGCAGGTGCTTCTTTTGGACGCAAAAGCCGCCAGCGTTGTTTGACGAATTCCTCCCAATTCAGGTATACTAACTCGATTGTTTTTATGATTTACGGTGAGTTTGGGCAGGGGAATAATTCGTTTTGACGACCAAAGTGGGTCTGGTACAGCTTGGATGCGCGAAAAATCAGGTGGACGGCGAGGAAATGCTCGGCGCTCTGGCGGGAATGCGCGGCGAATCGGTGCAGTTTGTGGCGGATAAAGCCGACGCGGACGTTTTGATTGTCAACACCTGCGGTTTTATTGAGTCGGCGAAAGAAGAAAGCATCGCGGCAATTTTGGACGCCGTCCGGCGCAAACAGCGCGGGCAGGTCTCAAAAGTGATTGTGACCGGGTGTTTAGCACAGCGCTACGGCAGCGACCTTGCGAAAGAAATCCCGGAAGTGGATGCGTTTCTCGGCATCGAAAGCGGGCCGACTATCGGCAGCGCGGTCTTTGGCTCCCGGCCCCGGCAGATTAATTTGGTCGAAGCGGTGGCCGACAAGTATCCGCTGATTCCCCAAGCCAGACTTAGGGCCACAGCAACGCCGTGGACGGCTTACTTGAAGATTTCCGAAGGCTGTGACCACACCTGCACGTTCTGCGCCATCCCTGGCATTCGCGGCAAGCACCGGTCGAAGCCGATAGAGCGGCTGGTGGAAGAAGCGAAGCAGCTTGCGGCGTCGGGCGCGAAAGAGCTGAACTTAGTCGCCCAGGACACGACCGCTTATGGCATGGATTTGTACGGGCGGCTGGCATTGCCCGAACTGCTGACGGCGCTCTCGGACGTTGACGGTATCGAGTGGCTGCGGCTGCTTTACTGCTACCCGACCATGGTGCGGCAGCCGCTTCTCGACGTTCTGCGCGATTTCCCCAAAGTGATTTCTTATATTGATATGCCCTTGCAGCATGGCGACGACCGGATGCTCAAAGCCATGAAGCGGGGCGGGTCGGTCGAGCAGTACAAGCGGCTGTTCGGCAAAATGCGCGAAACGCTGCCGCTTTTGACGCTTCGAACAACGTTTCTGGTCGGTTTCCCCGGCGAGACCGACACGCATTTCGACAATCTCTTGAACTTCGTGACCGAGATGCGCTTTGATAGGCTCGGCGTGTTTACTTATTCTGCTGAAGAGGGCACCCCGGCGTTTGCTTTAGAAAACCCTGTCCCGGCGAAAGTGATGCGGGTGCGGCGGGATGCCTTGATGGCAGCACAGCAAAATATTAGTTTGCAGAGCAATCAGCAGTGGCTCAATCGCGACTTGACCGTACTTGTCGAAGCGAAGCGCGGAGCTGATGTTGTCGGGCGGTCGTTTCGGGACGCCCCGGAGATTGACGGCACGGTGACGATCAAAAACTGCGACGCCCAGCCGGGGACATTTGTTTCGGCGCGTGTGACAGCCGCCGCCCCGTATGATTTAGAAGCTGAACTCGCCCACTAAACACAATACGCCCCCCAGCCCCCAATAATGGGGGAGCCAGAACAGGAGGCAAAATAGGTGCTTCCTACTCCGTATTGCTCCCCCATTATTGGGGGCTGGGGGGACTGATTTACTTCACCCTTTGAGGAGACCGCATGGCGACAACCCGCACATCTGAGAAAACAACATCTGAGAAAAAGACGACCACCAAAAAAGCAGCCCCCGTGGCTGCCGCTGACCCGCATGAGGCGCTGGCCTCTGAGCTTTTGACAACGCTTTTGCACCGGGCGTTAGTCCGATTAGGCGAGCCGGCCCGGATCGGCGATATCGTTCGCGAAGTCGGCGACGATACCGTGACCCCCGCACTTGCCCGGCGGCAAATGGAAACGTCGCCCCGCCGCTTCGTAGCCGTGGACCGGCGCTGGGATATTACCAGCCGATATCTTGACAAAACGAAGCCGCTGGAGCGGACACTGGAAGAAGTCATTGCGGTCTACGGCGCACCTATCCCGGCGGACGATGTTGCAGGCGAGCTGGCCCAAATCACTGGGCGGGTCAAAGAAGCCTACACCGAAGTCGCCGCCCGGCTCCTGCGCGGAGCACCGTTCTTTCCTATCGCCGGCGGCCTGGCGTATGGCCTGCGTTCCTGGCTTTTGGATTTAACCTCTGAGCGTGAAGACGACATTCTGTTCTACAATTATCTGAACGCCGAGAAGCTGGCTCCGTTCCAGAATGCCGCCAAAGGCCTCGACTGGGACGACAACCCCACCGGCGCGGCGCATTCACTGGTTTCGGCAGCAGATGGGCAGCCAGTAGACAACCGTATTTTACAGTACTTCGCCTGGAAGTCGCTCGGCGACGAGTTTGACGGCACGGCGATTTACGATGCGGTCGCGACCGACCGGGAGACATTTCTCGCGCTGTCCGACCACCGCTGGCTGCTGCGCGAGTCGCTGACTCCCGTGCAGGCCCTCTGGCGGACCCAGGCCGAAGCCGCCGCGCTGATGGCCCCCGAAGAGCCAATGGCAGCGGCAGTGGAAGCTGTCGCAGCCGCGATTGATGTCCCGGCGAAGCCGCTGGAAGTGACCGAAGAAGATGCCGAAGAGCTGCGGAGCTACTTTGAAGGTCGGGAAGAAATTGCCCGAACCAGCGATCTGCTCACCCAGATCTTCGAGATCCGGCCCGGCAGCACAACGTTTGCCGCCGATACCGAAACGCTGAACGCCTACCTGCGGACCAAATCCGACGACTTCCAGTGGGTCGGCACGGACCGGTTCCGCGCCCTCGGCACCCTGCCGCCGTATATCGGGCAGGTGCCGGAGTCGCTGACATTCCCGGCCCTGCCCCGGTTCGAGACCGCCGACGGTGAGATTTTGGACCAGATGCTGGCGGATGTTGGGCTTGAAGCCGGGCTGCAAAACGAGATTTTGGACCCGGTCGCCCAAGACGTCAACGACCAGGAGCCGACCGGCGCAACGCTCTGGCCGGAAGGCATGGCTGCCGATGCCCAGCGTCTGCGGCTCGTTGTTAAAGCCCATCACAAAGAGATCGGGACATTCCCGCTCGCCCAAATCCCGGCAGGCTTCTTCCCGGCGGAGCCGAACATTGTCGAACTGACCCTGCGGGACGGGACGGGAAATGGCTACCCGATTTATGTAGACTATGATATTCAGCTTATCTACGGCCTATTTGATGTTTACGCTGAAGTCGCCGCCGAGTCCGGGGCCGTCGTTTACTTAGAAAGGACCGACAAGCCTGACGAGTACACGTTCACGGACAAGAACGAAACCGATGCTGGTGTCTTTGTCAGCCCGGCCCGGATGGAGGAGCTTTTGGAATTTCGTACGGAAGTCGAAGGCGGCACACCGATCTCGACTTACGATATCGCCCGACGCATCCTCACCCACTATGGCAAAGGCGCTTCGTTTTTAACGCTGCTCACCGAAGTCAACCTTGTCCGGCGCACCCCGCGCCGCCTGCTGGCCAGTGTTCTTTCTGGCTACTCCGCGTTCACGCGCGGCGCGAACAAGTGGAAGTTCGATGCCAAAAAGGAGCCGGAAGGCTTCGACGGCAGCAAGACAGAGTATTTGGTTAATAAGTAAGACAGCCAAAAGCCCCGCGCATTTGCGCGGGGCTTTTGGGATCTCACCCCGCCTCGTTCCTCGTCGACCCTGGCGCAGCTGCACCCGACCTCCTTAGAAACTGTGTAGCAACGATTTCGCCGTCCCCCCAGTTCACCGTCCCCCCAGCCCCCAATAATGGGGGAGCAAGATAGGAATCAGAAGGCCTGCGTCCGTAGTCCAGTTCCCCCATTATTGGGGGCTAGGGGGTCTGCTCGGCTTTCTATACAGTTTCTAATGTCCGCCTGCGTGGACAGCCCACCAATGACATTGATTTTCTTATGACAGCTCAGGAAACATCTACTTAATAGTAACAATTATTTAATAGCAACAATTATGGATATTCCACAGATACAATATGAGCCGCTGGTACGAGATGCACTTCTGGAAGACATCGGGCCGGGCGACGTCACGACGATGCTTTGCGTTCCCGCCGGGATACGCGCGACGGCAACAGTGCTGGCAAAGGAGGCGGGGACCATCGCGGGCCTTGCTGTCGGCGAGGTGGCATTTAAGCTGCTGGATCCGAACGCGCATTGGGAAGCTTTGGTTGAAGACGGCGCGAAAGTCGGGGCGGGGCGGACGCCGATTGCGCGGGTATCCGGCGATGCCCGTGCGCTGCTGACGGCGGAGCGGGTCGCCTTGAACTTCATGCAGCGACTTTCGGGGATTGCCACGGTCACGGCCCGGTACGCGGCGCTGACGGCGGGGACCCATGCCCGCATTGCCGACACACGGAAGACGACGCCAGGCCTAAGGGCACTCGAAAAATACGCAGTTCGGACCGGCGGCGGGTTCAATCATCGGTTAGGATTGTACGACGCGGTGCTGATTAAGGACAACCATATCAAGGCCGCTGGGGGCATTGCAAATGCCGTCGCGGCGGCAAAGGCGCATATCCCGCATACCATGAAGATTGAGGTCGAAGCCGCGACGCTCGACATGGTCGAAGAAGCGCTGGCAGTCGGAGCAGATATTATTCTCCTCGATAACATGGACACGGAGACAATGCGCCGGGCGGTTGCGCTGATCGGCGGCCGAGCAATTTCGGAAGCGTCGGGCAATCTGACCGAAGCGCGGATCGCTGAGGTAGCCGCCACAGGCGTTGATATTTTGAGCATTGGAGCGCTGACCCATTCTGCCCCATCGCTCGACATTTCCCTGGACTTCGCCGAATGATTAAGTTTGGGCAGCCTCATCGGCACTTTTCGTCCTGCGACTCTACGAACGATGCAGCAAAAAATTGGTCACTTAACGCGGAAAGCCCCGCATCATCAGGAGCGCTTGTAACCGCCGACTTCCAGAAACAGGGCCGCGGGCAGCGAGGGCACTGCTGGCAAGCGGAAACAGGCCAAAGTGCGCTGATGTCTTTGGTCTATCGCTTACCGCCGAACACCGACGCAGCGCAGCTTGGGCTTGTGACTGCGCTTGCGATTGCCGAGGGGCTGGCGACACTCGGTGTGTCGCCCAAAATAAAGTGGCCCAACGACCTTCTGCTGGATGGCAAAAAAGTGGGCGGCATATTGGTTGAAGTGGCTGGCAAAGTCGCAGTTCTCGGCATCGGCATCAACGTCAGCCAAACCGAGTTTCCCGGCAGCGAGGCGTTTGCCTACCCACCGACTTCGCTGCGGCTGGCAGCGGGACGAGAACAATCGGTCGAAAGCGTGGTGGAAGCTGTGAATGAAGCTCTGTCACTCGCCGAGGAACGCTGGTGGCAGGAAGGTTTTGCACTCATTGTCGAGCGCTGCCGAGGCTGGCTGGCAGTTGGAGCGACGGTGCGCCAGGGGGAAGTCACAGCCGAACTTGTCGGTCTCGCCGACAACGGGGCGGCGGCAGTCTACCTGCCTGATGGAACTTTCACCGAATGGACAACGGTAGGTTGAACTAATCGCTGGGCAAAATAGTGTATAATAACAAAATGCGTCGCCGAAAGACGCATGATGGGATAGGAACGAACTTATGCTGAGGTCTCGCTGGCTGAGCACATTCACTGTGATCGGCGCGATTTTGATTGTGCTGGGGATTGTCGGTCTGATTTTAGGTTCGCGCTTTGTCTACGACCCCGGACAGCCGGTGACCGGCAAAGAAGCCTGGTGTTACCTTGCCATCGGTATTCTGATGGTGATGAACGGCGTGCTGACCCCGGTGCCTGAAGACAAAAAAGAAAAGCCGAAAGAAACGTCCAAAAGCAAGCCAGTCCTTCGGCCCTCGGCGACGGCCCTGTCAAACGGCACCGGCAAGCCGAGCAGCCAGGACGTTCCCGTGCCCGCCGAAAAGAATGATTAGACAAACAGCAGTGTTATGAAAGTAATGCTGCGAAGAGTGAGGTTGAACGAAAGAATGCCAACGGAAGCAATACGATGCACCGACTGCGGGGCCGTTTTCAAAGGTGTCCCGTCGTGGCTGCGGGGCGCAAAAGTCAAATTTACCTGTACGAACTGTCCCAAGCGGCCCTCGCGCCTGGCCCGCTACGAGCCGCCCGCCGCAACTATCTCGGCGATGAGCGTCGACAAAGACCTGGAAGAGCCAGAAATCGAAGACTTAGACGATGAGGCTGATCTGGACCTGTCCGACGATATGGACGATGCCAAAGACGATAAAGACCACTAAAGCAAAACACAAAAAGCCCCCTATGAGCAGCGCTGATGGGGGGCTTTGCTGCGTCAACGCGCGGCGGATCTGCTGCCGGCAGCCGCGCGGCGGAATCCCGGACTGCTGCCGGAACCGTCGGGGAAATCGGGAGAAACGCGCCGATTTCTCCCCCGTGAGTGAGTACGACCGCACGGTGGATTGGAACAAGCTCTGCAGTCAGTTCAGCAATCGGAGTTGGAGAAGCAGGAGGAAGAGAAACATCCATGCTCTCTTATAACGAAAAACGCCTGGAAATGATACGTGGAGGCTAAATCGAATAATCGTCGGAGAACACTTGCAGGCGGCGCGGGGTGGCATAGACCACCTCGCCGGCTTTGATCTGAAGTACTTGAAGGCGCTCACGGGTCAGCTCGGCGTCGAGACGCTGCCCGCTGCCCAACGCCTCAAGCTCCACGCGCACGGTCGGCCCGATGGTGTGAATATATCGAACGGTCGCTTCGACACCGGTTTCGTCGCCGGGCAGCCGGCTGATGTCAAGCTCGTGGGGCCGGACATATGCCGTATTGCGCGAGGCTTCTTCCGGCACTGGCAGTGTCTCACCGGCCTTCGTGCGCCCGTGAAAGACGTTGACGCTGCCGAGAAAGTTCAGGACAAACGGGTTTGCGGGATGCTCGTAGACTTCATCGGGGGTGCCAATCTGCTCGATCTTGCCGTGGTTCATCACAACGACCCGGTCGGAGACTTCAAGGGCTTCTTCCTGGTCATGGGTCACAAAAACGCTGGTGATATGCAGATCGTCATGCAGCCGCCGCAGCCAGCTCCGAAGCTCCTGCCGGACACGGGCATCTAACGCGCCGAACGGCTCATCGAGCAAAAGAACGCTCGGCTCGACGGCTAGCGCGCGGGCCAGCGCGACCCGCTGCCGCTGCCCGCCCGAGAGCTGCGACGGAAACCGGGCCGCCAGCCCGTCAAGCTGCACTAGGCTCAAAAGCTCATGCACACGCGCTTTGATGACGTCGTTCGAAGGCCGTGTCCCGCGTGGGCGCACCCGCAGGCCGAATGCGACATTCTCGAAGATCGTCATGTGCCTGAACAGTGCGTAATGCTGGAACACGAACCCGACATTGCGCGAGCGGGCATCCCGGCGGGACGCATCCGCGCCGTCAAAAAGAACGGTTCCCTGTGTCGCGAATTCCAGTCCCGCGATAATCCGTAAAAGCGTCGTTTTGCCTGACCCTGATGGGCCTAAAAGCGCGACAAGCTCACCGCTCTCGACTGTGAGATTGATGCCTGAAAGCGCCTGGAAGCTGCCGAATGCTTTGGAAACGTCCTGTATTTCGATACTCATAAACTGGCTAGCGCCGCTCCGTCTTCCATTCAATCAGCGATTTCGCGGTGAGTGTGACGAGGCCAAGCATCGCCAGAAGCGACGCCGCGGCGAACGCCCCGGTGAAATTGTAATCGTCGTTGAGGGCTTCCACTTGCAGCGGTAGGGTGTTAGTCAGTCCTAAGATCTTGCCTGAAACGACCGACACCGCGCCGAACTCGCCCATCGCGCGGGCATTGCACAAAATCACCCCGTACAGCAGGCCCCACTTGATGTTTGGCAGCGAAATTCGCCAGAAAGTCTGCCAGCCCGACGCCCCTAAAACCCGCGCCGCCTGCTCCTCGTCCATTCCCTGTGCCTGCATGACCGGCAAAATCTCGCGTACGACAAAGGGAAATGTCACAAAGGTCGTCGCGAGTATAATCCCTGGCACGGCAAAGATAATCTTAATATTGTGCGCTTCCAGCCAGCCTCCGAGCGGCGTAAATCGGCCAAGCAGGAGGACAAAGATAAGACCAGAGACGATCGGCGAAACGGCAAACGGCAGATCAATCAGCGTCAGCAGTAAGTTCTTGCCCCAAAACTCGAATTTTGCAATCGCCCACGCCGCAGAGATACCGAAGACAACGTTCAGCGGGACAGAAACAGCCGCCGTTAAGAGTGTCAGCTTAATTGCGCTGACGGTGTTCGGGTCCCGCAGGGAGTCCAAATAGACACCGCGCCCGGCGGAAAACGCCGACGCGAAAACAGTCGCCAGCGGCAGACCGAGAAATAGGCCCAAAAAAATCAGCGTTCCTCCAATGAACAGCAGACGGATAGGCCAGGGTTCCGTTGCAAGCTTTGGCCGCGTATTCATAAGCCGCTCATCCCGAGGTGCTTACGGCTCCAGCCTTGCAGGATATTGATGACGAGCAGCAGGGCAAACGATGCCAGCAACATAACGACCGCAATGGCGTTGGCCCCAGCGTAGTCATACTGGTCCAGCTTTTCCATAATCAGCTTTGGAATAATCTCGCCTTTCAATGGGACATTGTTCGAGATAAATATCACCGACCCGTACTCGCCGAGCGCCCGCGCGAACGCGAGTGTCCAGCCCGTCAGCACGGCGGGAAAGAGGGTGGGGAGGAGAACACGCAAAAAGATTTGGCCCCGCGCTGCTCCGAGTGACGCCGCCGCTTCCTCGACATCCGTTTCCAAGTCCTGAAGTACCGGCTGCACGGTTCGGACAACAAACGGCAGCCCGATAAAAACCAGCGCGACAAAGATGCCGAGCGACGTATAGGAAACGTCAAAGTGGCTGCCGCGCACGAATGCCCCATGAACAAACTGCCAGTGATACAGCCGGGACCCAATCCAGCCGTTTTCGGCGTAGACTGCCGATAAGCAGATGCCCGCCACCGCAGTCGGCAGGGCAAACGGCAGGTCGACGAGGCCGTCAATAATGCGCCTCCCTGGAAACGGGTAGCGCACCAATGTCCAGGCGACTAAGAGGCCGGCGAATGCATCAAAGAGCGCAGCCAGCGCCGAAGTCCCGAAGCTGAGTTTGAACGCGGCGACGGTGCGTGGGTCGGCAATCACGGCGGCAAACTTTGCCGGGCTAAGTGATGCGGCTTTGAAGAATGTCGTCGACAGTGGGATCAGCACGAGCAGGCAGAGGTAGAAAACGGTATACCCAAGCGACAGCCCAAAGCCCGGCAGAATGCGCCGGGCTTTGTTTGTCTTGATTGCAGGTTGTGTGAGGGTGATGGACATGATGATTGGAGAAGGCGTGGGACTGAAGTCCTCCGCTGTGGGGCGAAGCGCCCAGTGTCCGCCTT
>JAYVVR010000215.1:0-4805 GCA_043786835.1 Armatimonadota bacterium
GGCAGACTGAATGACGCAGGAAAAAGTGGAGAGGAAGATGTCGCCGGTGTTACTTGCATACCTGTTTGCAGTATCGGCAGAAACCGCCGGGAACACAAGCGCCTCTCCTCAAAGCTCAAGGCACCGGCACTGCACTGGCAGACCTGGAAGGCTGAAAGCGCCGGTCTACTGCTGAGTGAAAGTCGCGACGACTAGGAAAATCAGAAAAGCCCCATGTGCCCGGCATTTAGTCGCTTCGACTTTCATTACAAAGTAGGCCGGCACTTTCAGCCTTCCAGGTCTGCCAGTGCAGTGCCGGTGACCTAAATTGAAGGCGAACAATTCTCATGCTGACCGCGCTTTTTGGCCCGTTTTTGACGCTTCTTTATCCGCCGCGCTGCCTTGTCTGCAAAACGCTCGGCACGTCGGGGCTGTGCGCCGCCTGCGCGGGCAAGATTACGCCGGTCGCCGCGCCGTTTTGCTTCGTTTGCGGCCATACGCTTTCCGACAGCCGCTGCACGAACTGTGCCGCTCAAACTCCCGCGTTTCGCCGCTGCCGGTCGCTTGGCGTCTATGACGGCGTCTTGCGCCATGCCATCCACCAATTTAAGTACCGGGACCGGCCTCAGCTTGCCGGACCGCTCGGTCATCTTCTGGCAGACTATGCCCGCGTCCAGGCATCCGACTTGAACCATCTGCGCTTTGACGCCCTGCTGCCAGTGCCGATGCACCCGGTTCGCCAGCGCATTCGGGGCTACAATCAGTCTGAGCGTTTGGCCCGAATATTGGGCGCAGAACTCAGCCTGCCGTTATTGCCGAACGTGCTTATCCGCGTCCGTCCCACCCGTCCGCAGGTCGGCTTGTCAGGGGAAGCTCGCCGAACCAATTTACGCGGCGCGTTTAACGTCAAGCAGCCAGATTTAGTCTGTGGCAAGACGCTTTTACTCATAGACGATGTGGTGACTTCGGGGAGCAGCCTGCATGAATGCGCGGTGGTGCTGAACACGGCAGGCGCACAAGCCGTTTATGCACTGACACTGGCGGCCGGGTAAATTAAGACTATGTGCTGGAGCACACGGCTATTGCGCGCAGGCACCATAAACTCTCACTTCGTGAGGCTAATACAGAGTGCTTTGATTCCGAGTGCCGCGGAGCGGTAGTTCCCAGCGTCTGCACCCAATAGCCATGTCGTTCACGATATGGTTCCTAAATACGAGCCTTTGACAATCACGGAGACAATCATGCGAACCATCCTATTGACACTCATTTTTACGATGGTGCTTTTGCCCCGGCTTGCCATTGCAGACACGGCGCAGCCGGTCATGATGACGGCGTATTTAGACAAGCCGCTCTACCAAATCGGGCAGCCGATTGTGCTGGAAGCGGATTTGCATAACACGGGAACACAGGAAGCTTGGATCGGGACCAGCGCTTTTGACAAATCTTCATTTAATTTCACTATTACAGAGGCGTCAGGCCGGGTCGTACCACGCACAGCTCTCGGCATCCTTGTTTTTACGCCGCCGTGGGCAGTCGCGGCTAACGCTGGGATAAAGATTGCGCCGGGCGCGATACGCCGCTGCCGGTTCAACTTGACGGATTTATACGGCCTGCTGCGGACAGGACGCTACCAAGTGGTCGTGCGCTATACTCTTGGACACTTTTTAATTGACAGGCCGACGCCGGCACTGACCGCCGCCCCCCTCAAGTTCCAAATTGCCGAAGCAAATACTGCTCGAAGCGGCCCGGCGACGCCGTTTGTTCACGATCCCACTGCGGACTTGAACGTGCCGTGATTTGTCAGGTCAGACTTCTTCCAAAGCCCGAAGACAAGCGTCGGCTTTTTCAGACAGGCCGACGGCGGTATAACCCTGATGAGCGGCTTGAAACGCGGCGCGCGCCGACTCTTTTGCGTCAGCATCCTGGGTGCATTCTGCCAGCATTTTCCAGACTGTGCCTAGCTCAAATTGGGCTTTGGCCCAGTCGCCAGGATAGTCTGTTTCGTTCCAAACTTCGAGCGCGGCTTTATTCAGCGACACGGCCCGATGCAGGTTGTCCGTCAGGCCTATCCCAGACACAGGCATCTGCCGCCAGGCGAGGCTCAGACTGTTTTGCGTCTCCGCCCACAGTTCGGGGAAGTCAGCCTGTGTGTAGACTTCAAGCGCTCGGTCAAAGCACTGGAGGGCCTGAGACAGACAGTGGGGCTGGTTTTCTTCGGGAAGCTTGGCGAGGCACAGATAGGTTTCACCGAGATTGAACTGAGTCAGCGCCCAGCCGCTGGGGAATACGTCTTTGGTGCGGACACGCAGCGCAGCCTCGAAAAACCCGATGGCACGACGCTGGTTTTCGGCAGGATCGCCGTCGGGCAGCTCCATGTATGTCACCCCAAGATTGTGCTGGCCGCGTGCCCAGACCTTTGGATGCTCGGTCTCGCTCCATACCTGCACCGCCGCCTCGAAACAGGCCAGCGCCCGACGCTGGTTCAGCGCCTCATTGCCGTCCGGCAGCCGGGCGTAAACAATGCCGAGGTGATTTTGGGCCGCCGACCACGCTTCCGGGTTTCCCGCCGCCGTGTACGTTCCCAGCGCGTTTTGGAGGCAAGCCATCGCCTGAGACAAATGCTCGGCCCGGTCGCCCGTCGGCAGATACAGCAGGCATAGCGCCATCCCCATCTGAGCGTCGGCCCAGCGCTCCGGGGCAGCGTCCTCCGTATAGACCGAAAGCGCAGACTGGAAATGCTCGATTGCGCGGGCGAGGATGGCTTGACGCGGGGTGCTCGGCGTCTTCCAGTACGCCTGTCCCAGCGCCAGATGGGTCGCGGCCCAGGTGGTGTTCGAAAGCAGATGCTTGTCGTCGCCGTCCAGCCTAACTTCAGCCCAAACCGCCAGCAGCGCCCGCGCGTCGGCAATCCGGGCGGCACTGATATGGTCCTGATGGGCGGCGGTCCATTCGGCAAGCGCCGCGTCCGGGTCCTGGAACCAGTGATGATAAAAGACCAGCGCATCTTCCCCGCGCTCTTCCCAATGCCCCCGGAACCAGGTGTTCTGCATCTGTCCAACGTCAGGGCGCAGTCTGGCCCGCAAAGCTTCGCGCATGGTGCGATGGATTCGGTAGTAGCCGCTGCTTTCGGCGATAATAAACGAATACTGGATAATCTGTTCCCAGCCGGCCCGGCCGTTATGGAACAGTCGGCTGCTGTCGAGTGCCAGCGCGGCAGTTTCATCGAACCGGGGCGTGAGGCTCAAGGCTTCAACCCACAGCTCCAGATTTCGTGAGTGCAGAGACTTCAAAAAACGGGTTGCCAGCGCCCCGGTGACATGGGCGGTCGGGATTGCCGAAAACATTTGCGGGTCCGGGTCTTTGCCGTCGGATAACCGCGTATTCAGGACAATATCGGCGCAGAGAGCCAGCGTCAAGAGATGACTGGACGAGACGCCGTCCGCTCCGCCAGCCTCGGCGCAGTGAATCATTGCTGCCGGCAGTGGTTCCAGCAGAGCCGGCGGCGGCGCTCCAATCCCCCGTCGGGCGAGGAAGTCCTGAGCATCATGGGCGGAAACGCCGCCGAGCAGATGCTGGTCAAGGCAGCCGTCCCAGTCCGGGTCGCTATCCCAAGGCAGCCGGTCCCGCCCGGTCACAACCAGCAGTACCCCCGACGCCAAACAAAACTCGGCCAGAGTTCGGACCCAAGTGTCCAGCCCGCGTGCCTGCACCGACTGCCCGCTTTCGCGCCCGGTCCAGAGGGCCTCGTAGGTATCAAGAAACAAAACGCAGCGGGTGGCAGAGCCGGGCGAAACCGGCAGTGCGGCAAGGTCCTGGGCAAAGCGGCGGATTAGTTCGTCCTGGATGATCTGCTCGTCCTGCATCAGTGCCTGGGTCAGCGACAGCACCCCTTCGGTGCCGCCGACCCGCCGGACCCACTGCTCGAGCCGGTCGGACTTCTTGATGACATGCTTGATTTCGGCTTCAATCAGCCGGGTCGTCGCTTTGATAAACGACGGCGTAAACTCTAAGGCAGCATCAAAAACACTTGAAAGATGGGGACTGACTTTGAGCATCGCCGGCGGCGTGCCGCCGTCCCGCGCAAGCGCGACAGCAAGGGCGAGATCAAACCGGGGAAACGAGACGTGGAAGCTGTTTTCGAGGTCCGCCCGAAGGCGCAGCAGGACTTCCCGGTAGGCTTGCGTCTGGTCAGCGATATTGTCGAGATTGAACCGGGCATACGGCGGTGCCGGGGTCTGCCTGTCCAGTCCCGCGCAGAGCTTTTGAACGAGCGTTGTTTTTCCGCTTCCGCCGACGCCGTAGAACACAAGTATTTGGGCGTCATCGGCGCTGACCGCCTGCAAATGGCGCTCGAACGCTTCTAAATACTGTTCCCGGTCCGTGAAGAATTGCAGGGGACCGCCGGATACTCTACCAGTTTCGGCGGCAAAAGGATTTCTTCTCATGGTTTATGTGCTACAATTTGACGCTGATCGCCAGGCAGCGCAGAAGTACCCCAGATCCCGGCATACTGCCCATTGTCCAATAGGAGATACTTATGAACAGCCGCCTTTTGCTCTTCCTGCTGCCCCTTGCCTGCTTTGCCGCCCCGGCATCTTTCGCGCAGACGCCTCCAACCCTGACTTACGCATTGACAGGCTCCGGCTCGACTACTATACTGGGACAGCCGGCGGACTATCGGAACTATACCTTCAATATCACCGGATTTAGCGCTGTCGGCCCTGATTTAGAAAATGCCTACACGATTTTCAGTATTAGCAATACGACCATTGAAAAAAGCTCTGATGTCTATGGCGTTTTCGGCTTCAACCTACCGGAGGGCTGGA
>JAYVVR010000216.1:0-4792 GCA_043786835.1 Armatimonadota bacterium
CCCGTAAGAGAGGTGGGCGGCATAATACAGCAGAAGCGCCGGGCCGAGGACAACGCAAACCATCGCGGTACCAAAGAAGCCGGCTGCTGCCAGACCTAGGAACCCTGACACGATCTGACGAGAGCGTATTCCCTCAAACGGCGGCAATTCGTCACCAATGAGATAAATAAGAAGACCAACGCCGATGAAAGCCGCCGGAATACAAGCGGTTATCCAAAGCAGGTGTGTCATAGCGGCTTTCCTGAGGGATATGAGCGGGGAAGCGTGGGAGTAAACTCTTACGCTGTGGGGCGCGGACGCCCAGTAGCCGCCTTCGCGGGTACAAGAAAAGATCGTAATTATGTCGTCCTATTCTTTCTCCACGCAGGTGGAGATTAGGCGCTTCGCCCCACAGCGTAGGAATTAATTCCCACGCACTCCCACAGACCACCCTCAAATTGCCCAGGTGCCAAACCCTTCCGACGAATCCAGCTTCCTTCGTGCAGGGCTGCTAGGTTTCAGGCAGGCGCTACAATACACTGACCAGCGACGTTCGGGTTCCGGCATATACGGGGCATGAGCGTGTGTCAGAAGTGCGCCGCACACCGGACAGGAAACAATCGCGTAAGCCGTCCCATCGGGAGGACTTGTCTCCATCTCTGCCAGCATATTTAAAGCTTGTTCCAATTCTGTAACTGCCTCCACGGTAAACGCAGACGCACCGAAGTGTTCATCGTTCAGGCGGCGCAACTCGTCTAAAGGTTGTCGGCAAGCCTCAAAAATCTGCTGGCGCTCTTGTGTAGACGTCAGCGTCATGTGCCTGGCGAGAGTCAGCAGCCGGTCGTCAGCTCTTGCGGCGGCAAACCGATGGGCCGTCATTGGATGGTCTAGCTCAAGCATGAGCGCTTTCCTACCGTCACGCTGTGGTCCGCTATCAATTAGGCAGACATCATTTCGGACTCAGGGATACTTGGTACAAGCAAAATGGTCAGATGCTCGAATTTTTGCAGTTCGTTTTCGGCTTCCGCCAGGGCTTCATAATACTCAAAGCGTTTTGGGGGACGAATATTGGGCCGAACCGCGACATACCACCACTCACGGTCTTGACGCACTCCTTCCGGGACGACCTCCAAGGTTGCGCCTCCAGGGTGCTTGTCCTTAATATACTTGCGAACGGTATCAATCACTTGCTCAGGTGTAGTAATAGCTGCGTTATTCATTTTGTAAGTAGTCAATCCTGAATACGTTAGACTATAAAAGCGGCGGCTCAACAACATCTTAGAGTAAAGCGGTCTCGAACTGCCTCACCGCCAGGCTAACGTATTTAATTTCAGGCACTTAGTTCCCCAAAGCTCCTGCTGGACTTCGATCGCAGCACGAATGCACTCTTGCGCTATTGCTCGATCAATTTCTATCAGTGGACGGTAATCAGCATCTTCTCGATAGAAGCGCAGGAGAATACTCAGTGTGCTGACGATGTCCTTTTTTGTCTTCGAGATCGTCAGGTTGTTCTGAATATAGCCTGACAGCAATTCATGGGACGGGTTGTTGCGCCCGTAGGAAAAAGTGGTCAGCTTTTGAACAATCTCGTGCGTTGCCGCACAGTAAGCCGCGTAATAAGCACGGCTGATACAGCTTCGGTACCAACCTTCCTGCAAAAGCGCCTCGGCAGCCAGCAAGCTGTCTTCGCTCAGTTCCCGCCATGTTGCCATTTTCACCTCCATGTGTAATCCGCACAGTAATTGTACCTGGTTACGCCCACCCATGCACGATAGCGTCGGTGACTTTGGCGACGCGGGCCATTTCTTTGACATCGTGGACGCGGACGGCGGCGGCTCCGGCGACAATGGACAGTGCAACAGTCGCGGCAGTACCTTCTTTGCGGTCGTTGGGGTCATCCGTGCCAAGAATGTGGCCGAGAAAGCGCTTGCGGGACGCGCCGACGACGATTGGCAGGTCGTAGGTCTGGAACTCGGACAGGCGGCGGAGTATCTCTAAATTGTGCTGGACAGTCTTGCCGAAGCCGATACCGGGGTCAAGCCAAATCTGGTCCCGACGGACGCCCTGCGAAACAGCGTAAGCGATCTGGCGGTCGAAAAACGCTTTGATGTCGCTGATAACATCGGCGTAGACTGGATTTAAGGGGATGTTGCGGGGACTGCCGAGAAGGTGCATGACAATGACGGGTACGCCAAGCTCACCGGCGAGTGGGGCCATTTGGGGGTCAAAAGTCAGGCCGCTGATGTCGTTGATAATTGATGCGCCGGCATCTAAAGCCGCGCGGGCGACTTCGGCTTTGTAGGTGTCTACAGAGATTGGGATAGAGGGCAATTCGGCGGCGAGACGCGTGATGACGGGGAGGATACGGGCGATCTCTTCAGCGGGGGGCAGCGGGGAATGGTCGCCAAACGTCGCCGGGCGGGTGCTTTCGCCGCCGATGTCGAAGACATGAACACCGTCTTCGGCCATCTGATGCGCCTGCCGCAGCGCGGCATCGGGGTCGGAATACAGGCCGCCGTCGGAGAACGAATCGGGCGTGATGTTCAGGACACCGAGTAGCAGTGTTCGGTCCCGCGAAATCAAATCACTGGAAACCAACGTCAATGGTAGCGGCCCCGTGCGCCCCAGGCAATCGGCGAAGGCCGGTCTTGGGTCCATTCGGGGAACTCGTGCGGAAGCAGGTGATGGAGCCGGGCGAGGCCGTCTTCACTGAGGCAAAATCCACGCTCGGAAACGGCTTCGGCCAGATCGCGGCGCAGCTTCAAGAGAAAAAACCAGTCTTCGGACGCCAGCAGCAAAATCTGGCGGGTCTGGTCGTCGTCGAGCATTTCCAGCGCTTCTTCGGCGTCGGCATAAGTCTCGCTTTCGGGGTGCGACATATCCAAAGCGCGGCTGTATTCGCCGACCGCCGCTGTCAAGTTCCCCTTTTGCTGGAACAGCAAGCCGCGCCGGAAATGGTGGCCGGGGTTCAGCGGATCAAGCCAGACCATTTCGCTGGTGACTTGGAGCGCTTTGTCGAGTTTTCCAACCTGCAAATAGGAGATAGACAGGGCATCACGGGCGAACAAGCTTTTTGGGACAATTTTGAGGAGAGCGCGGGCTTCGAGAATGGCTTCGTCGTAGCGGTTGGCTTCGACCAATGTTTCGGTCAGGGCTTCGCGCGGGTCACGGTCGCCGGGACTAAGATGAGTGGAGCGCCGAAGGGCCTGAACAGCCTGCTCGGTGCGGCGGGCTTCGCGGCAGAGCATTCCGAGGCGGAAAAACGCGGCGGCATCTTCGGTCCGGATGGTCGTCACCTCGTCCTGACACTGAATAGCCTCGGCCAGCTTGCCAGCTCCAGCGAGTGTGAGCGCACGCTGGGTCAGGCGGCGGGCGCGGGCCAGCAGTCGCCGGCGTTCGGCAGGCGTCTCGGAAAGCGCAATCGGCGGCAGTGTCATAACGCGGTGTCCTTTGGAACGCTCTTGAGTAGAAAGGGAACGGGATCTTATGGAGGATACCCGATAATCACTCAAATAAACGCATGAAATTTCAAGAAACACGCGAAAGTACGGGTAATGAAACTCAAAATACCGGCAAGGAAGTCGCGCCGGGCGGGAGATCGCGGGTTGGAACCGTGCAGTCGGACAAAACGCCGCTTGCAACGCAGCTTTCGCAGCCGCCTTCGGCATGGTCCACGCAGTCCGGTACTTCACCTACATCGTTTGCGCGGACTTCGACAAACTGCTGGGATTCAAGCTGCACTGTCACCATCTGCTGAACGGCATTGACTTCCTCGACCTTTGCCCGGCCTAGCGGCGTCATCACGACCATGCCCAGCGCAGGCATCTTCGGGCGGCCCTCCGTGACATCATCGTTTTCATACCGCAGGCAGCACATCAGCTTGCCGCAAAGGCCCGAGAACTTGGCCGGGTTCAGCACTAGGTTCTGGTTCTTGACCATTTTCATCGAGACTGGCTGAAACTCGCGCAGAAATGTTGAACAGCAGGTCGGACGGCCGCACGGCCCGATGCCGGGAAAGACCCGCGCATAATCACGCGCCCCGACCTGGTGCATGATGACCCGCGTATGCAGGACGGCGGCGACCTCCCGGACCAGCTCTCGGAAGTCTACCCGGCCTTCGGCAGTAAAGTGAAGCGTCACTTGTGTGCCGTCGAAGGCCCATTCGGCCTCAATCAGCTTCATAGGAGTTTTTAAAAGCTTGATTTTTTCTTTGCAGACCTTGTACGCTTCCGCCTGCCGCCGCTCGCCGCGCTCCCGCCGCTGCCAGTCTTCGGGGGTGGCAAGGCGCAGGAGGCGGCGCAGGAGGCCAGGGGCGTCTGCGGCTGACGCGGCCCGCAGCGGGGTTTTGACAAAGCCGAACTCCGGCCCGTTTTCCCCTTCCGTAATCACGGCGGCATCCGGCTCGAGCAGAAGCCCGTTCGGGTCACACAGCGTGATCTGTCCAAGCGGCTTAAAGACTATTCCGACGACTAAGGGCATATAATTTCTATCTTTTACCGAGCAATTTGTGCCACCAGAGGCGGCGGGGCTGTTCACGGACGGCTTCGCGCAGGAGTTTCGGCGAGAGGGCAGCATCCTGCATAAGCTGTTCAACAAAACGCCGAGATTTAGACTCGGCCTGGTCTGGCGGCGGGGGGGCATGGAGTGCGGACGCGGCAAGTCGCACCGTGCCAAGTCCCCTCGCTTCCAAACTTGAAAACTCAAGAGCGTCGGACATGCAGTATCTCCTCCGGCGTTTCGCCCGCAAGCGGCGCGGCGGCACGGCTCAGCACCAGCCGCTCAACCGCATCAACCCGACGCTCGATTTCCCGGC
>JAYVVR010000217.1:0-4765 GCA_043786835.1 Armatimonadota bacterium
CAATCAAACCCGGCACGTCGCGAACCGTGATCTTGCGTGCGTTCAGATCGATGTCAATAATATAGTCGCCGGCGACCGGGATCATGGCCCCGAAGCTCGTGACATAAACATCGTGAGCAGGGGAAGTTAAAACATCGGTCAAGACGCCGAAGGATTTCCCAGTGTCGGCAACCACGTCTAGCCCAAGAAGCTGGTCCACATAGTATTCGCCCTCGGGAAGCGCCGCCCGCTCGTCTTCTTTGATCAGAACTGAGCAGCCGAGAAGTGCCTCGGCCCCGTTCCGGTCGGTGACGTTTTTGAACCGGGCAATCCAGAACCCCTTTGGCTGCCGGCGCATGGCAAGCAGCGTAAGGTCGCTTTGGAAAGCGTCGCGTGATCGAAGGAGCCGGACGACACGTCCGATTTTCAGGGACCGCACGGCGGCGTCTGAAGTCTCGTCTGCCGCCGAGGCCCCGATCATCCGCAGGCGGAGGCTGCCGCTGACGCCGTGAGCGCCAGCGACTTCCGCTGCTAAGACTGTATAATCGTTCGTATCTGTGTTAGGTTCCGTCATGAGAGAATGGGTTTAGGCGACGATTTCGACGTAAACCTTCTTTTTCGCTTTCATTGCCACGGCTTTTGTAACTGTCCGCAAGGCATTCGCAATTCGGCCCTGCTTGCCGATGACTTTTCCCAGGTCGCCCGGCGCGACATGAACTTCATAGGTTGTTGATTCTTCACCCGGAATTTCCGTCACGGTGACGTTTTCCGGCTCATCCACTAGTTCCTTGACTAGATACTCAATCATAGGTTTCAACGTACTACTGCTCCTACTACAATCCTCGGTCCGCGTCAGTACCGGACAAAGGGGTCTTGCTGGTTTTGTTGGTATGGACTGACGGTTAAGAAACGGCGGCTTCCGATGGCACGGCAGGGGTAGACTTGCCGGCGGCGATTGCTTCGTAGACGCCCTGCCTCTTTAAGAGGGCCTGGGCCGTGTCTGACGGCTGTGCCCCGCAGCCAAGCCAATAAGCAGCGCGGTCGTTGTCAATCTTCAGCTCGTTCGGCTCGACGCACGGGTTATAATACCCCAGCGTCTCGATAAAGCGGCCGTCTCGCGCCCGGCGGCTGTCGGCAACGACCAGACGATAAAACGGGCGCTTTTTTGCACCCATGCGGCGCAGTCGAATCTTCACAGACATTAAATATTGCTCCTGTTGTAGTAAATAGTTCTCGAAATTGTTGCCTAGCTGCGTCCGAACGGCAGCTTGAAGTTCGGTGGCGGCTTGCGCTTGTTCTTCTTGGACGCATTCTTGCCACTGCCGCTATGACGCCCGCCTATGCCAGCCAGCGACGGCATTCCGCTGCCATCCATGTTGGACAGGCCACGCATCATTTTTTTCATCTGCTCGAACTGGGTCAGAAGCCGGTTGACATCCTGGACAGTGCGCCCACTGCCTGCTGCGATCCGCCGCCGCCGGCTGCCGTTGATGCTGTTCGGGTCGCGGCGCTCGCCGAGCGTCATGGACAGGATCATGCCTTCAATTTGAGCCAAATGGCTTTCGTCAATCTGGACGCCTTTCAGCGCCTCCGAGTTGCCAAGACCGGGAATTAACTTTAAGATCTGATCCAGCGGCCCCATCTTTCGCATCTGGCGCATCTGGTCGAGATAGTCTTCGAAGTCAAACTTGTTGGCCCGGAACTTCTTTTCTAGCTCCGCCGCTTTTTTCTGGTCAATCGCTTCTTCGGCCCGCTCAATCAGCGTCAGCACATCGCCCATGCCGAGAATGCGCGATGCCATCCGGTCGGGATAAAAGACTTCAAGCGCGTCCATCTTCTCGCCGACACCGACAAACTTAATCGGCAGGCCCGTGACACCTTTAATCGAAAGCGCCGCACCGCCGCGCGTATCGCCATCAAGTTTTGTCAGGATAAAGCCGGTGATTTGCAGCTTCTCGTTAAACCCCTGCGCGACATTGACCGCTTCCTGCCCGGTCATAGCGTCTAAAACCAGCAATATCTCGTGCGGGTTCGTTACCGCTTTGACCCGCTCCAGCTCTGACATCAGCGCTTCGTCAATTTGCAGGCGGCCCGCCGTGTCCAAAATCACGACATCGTTGCCGTTTCGTACTGCCAGGGACACTGCTTCGCGGGCGATGACTTCCGGCTTTGCCCCGTCAAGCGTAAATACCGGCGTTTTGACCTGCTCGCCGACGACTTGGAGCTGCTTAATCGCCGCCGGACGGTAGATGTCCCCAGCAACCAAAAGCGGGTTCCGGCCTTGCTTTTTGAGCAGCTTCGCCAGCTTCCCGGCGTGGGTTGTCTTGCCTGCGCCCTGCAAGCCGCAGAGCATGATCACTGTCGGCGGTGTCGAAGAAAACGTCAGTGGCGACTGTTCCCCGCCGAGCAGTCCCGTCAGCTCTTCATCAACAATCTTGATGACCTGCTGCGCCGGGTGCAGACCCTCTAAAACTTCAACGCCGATCGCCCGTTCGCGAACTCGCGCCGTGAAGTCTTTGACGACTTTGAAATTGACGTCGGCTTCAAGCAGCCCAAGACGTACCTCGCGCATGGCTTCGGCGACATCCGCTTCGGTCAGCGCCCCTTTGGTGTGGAGACGCCTAAAGACGTCCTGTAATTTGTCGGCAAGACTCTCAAACATAAAACTTTACGCAAATCCGAGAACGCAAGAGGCGCGAAGGAGAGTATACTTGCTGGCTGACCTAAAAGTCAAGCGGCACCCTGAAAAGCCGCTAGAGAAATGAGTGAAAGCTGTCAATAATAACGGCAGACTCCACAAAAAATGCCGCCCATTTCGGCAATGATTTTCGCCAAAATGGGTATACAGATAAGGATGGCGCCTTCAATGACGAGCGCCTGCACAGAAAAGAAGGATACTTTTATGTCCGCGCAGCGACTGCCTACTTCCATAAGCCGAAAAACTGTGAAGCTTTGTGAGCTTTGCGATGCGCTTAACCTTGAAACAAACAAAGAGTGCTGGACCTGCCGCTGGTCCGGCAGCTTCAGCCGGAACCCACAAACAATTTCCCTCGCGTGGCAGCGGCTGACAGCGCAGTACGAAGAAGTACGGATCGAACATGTCACCGGACGACTCACTCAGCCCCTCGGCGACTTCGGTGCAGCCCGACCCGCGCCCGGCACGCGTAAGCTGACTCAGGCCGCTGCCGCCTGGTGGCAGGGGTTCCTTGACGCCCGCGATCTACGAATGGCCCAGCGCCGAGCGCGGCTTCGCTCCGGGACACCATCGCCTCCCGACCAGCTTGGCGTTTAGTTCTGTCTCCTAATTAGCTCTGCCTCCTAGCTGGCGATCCGAAGCCAGTCGTGGAACAAGTAATACATCCGGTCAATCAAAAGCGCCATGCGCGTCATAATGGTTGACCCAAAGATCGCGCCGAACGAAAACATCAAAATCCAGCGTCCTAGCCGGGCGGTTCCCTGAACCGCCCGGTTTTTCTGTTCAAACGCAAATAAGAAGTAAACCAGGACCGAAACCAGCATGATCAAAAAGAGGGCGTTGTTGACCACAAACGAAATCTGGTGCAGCAAAATGTAATGCTCCCCGGCCACCGGCGGCGGCGGAACAAGCGGCTTGAAACTCTTTGTGACCTGCGGCATGAACCGCTGCGAAAAGTCGCGGAAGATCGTCCCTGCAGTCAGCCCGAAGAAGATGCCGAAGATCAGCCGGCTCATCCACGAGAACCGCTGTGTATAAATGCCGTAAAACATCAAGCCAATCGGCACCGTCATAATCCACGCCCATTGACCATCCTGCACCATCGGGTCCCAGAACTGCGGCTTTAAGATCGTGCTGATTGTAATATAAAGGTCATAGCCGAGGGCAAGCCCAAGAAAAATATGCTCGAACAGGCGGTACAGCTTGTTTTCTTTAAACACCAGCGACAAAATCGCCACTGTCCCCAATGCGCCAAACAGCAGGGAGGGGTTAAAAATATGGTGCAGGTAGGCGGCAGTCTGCGGACTCATTGGCTTGCCTTTCTATCCGCCGCCCGGCCCGCGTAGTAGCCGACGTTACCTAAAATTATGAGGCCGATAATTAGCAAATAGACCAGCGACAGTGCACTCGTCGCGCGGGTTCCGAATGTCGAAGTCCCCAGAAGAAACTCATAATCCCCTGCGCCTTTGATGCCGGTCAGCATTCCCTGGATCTGGCCGGCGTCTAAGTACGGATAATAGGTCGGAGCGCCGACGGCTGTGGCTGCAACCAGAAACGGGACCTGATGGTTTGCCTGACGCAGACCGCCGAGACCGATCCACGCTTCCGGGGTCGCAGAAGCCGTGACTTCCACAACGGCCCCGAAGTCCTGGATTGTATGGACGCCATTCATGATCGGCATCGCGGAGAGCTTTGTTCCTTTGCGGTCCTTCTTCAGCGCGCCAGGAACATTCGTCGCCATTGCCTGCACGGTCTGGGCAAAGACCGAAAAGGGCTTGTAGCCGAAGTTGACGTAATCGCGGCCCTCGACATAACCGTATTTTGGGGCGAGTGCTTCCACCATGCCCTGAACCACCGTGTTGTTTTGTGGATCAAACGACAAAATCGCGAATTTCCCGTGCCGCTGCATGACGTGGATCAACAATGCCTGTGTCTGCCACTGGTTTTCGCCGCGCGTGCTGGGCGACCACTGGCCGTCTATAAGAATCATTTTATCGGTAGGAACCTGCTGAAGTGTATTATAGAAGTCCGTAGACTGCTTGCTTGGAATAATCGGAAGACTGAACTTTTTGGCGAACAGTGGACCTAAAA
>JAYVVR010000218.1:0-4711 GCA_043786835.1 Armatimonadota bacterium
GCCGTAAGTGGCAGACTCTTTTCAACCAAAGACCGCGCATATTCTTCCGGCGTCTGCTTCCGCTTTGCCGCTTCCGCTTCCAGTCTCGCTTGGAGTTCCGGCGAAATGTCAATTGTCATTGTCATGGGTTTACCTCATAACCAGTCGAAGTAGCGAACACCCCAGTTTGGAATGCCAATGGTTTTCGTGTTGTTATAAGGCTCACGCAAAACCCACGACGGTATATAGATGTATTCATGCTGTTTCAAGACATCTATGATTTTGTCAGTACAGGCCGGCTTTACATCCTCACCGACATCATAAAGAGTTGCCGAGTTTCCGAAGTTTCTTGTGCGAAGCTTCACGTTGTAGCCTTGCTGCGTACAGCTTTTCGGCACAAAAAGCTGTGCATGAAAGCCGGCGTCCTGTATCGCAGAGTGGTACTCGATTGTGCATTTCTCGCCGAGAGCCTTCTCCACGTCTTCTGCCATCGCAAGGAACCTACGTTCGGCGGGGCGATACAGGAAGCCTTCCGGGAACTCCCAATGCGTTTGGTCATCAAGACTTGCCAGCAAATCAAGATACTCTGCCCTGTCCATTACCCCGGCGATTCCTGGCCGGCGTAGGCGGGGATGCGTTCGGTTTTCTCGTCGTCATGGGCGGGACGCGCGTCTTCGTCGTCCATGTAGGTTTCGCTTGCCATATAGCTGTCTAAAGGGACCATGCCTTCGGGGCGGGAGACGACCATCTGGGAAATCGTGCCGCCGCTTGGGATCATCGGATAGACATTCTCTTCTTTGGCAATCCTAAAGTCAATTACGGTCGGTCGGTCGGTGATGGACATGGCCTCTTCGAGTGTTGCCCGAACCGCCGACGGCGTCGAGCAGCGCATGCCGTGGGCGCCGTAAGCCTCGGCGAGCTTCAGGAAGTCAGGGGACGCTTCCAAATCAACACTGGAATAGTGCGAGTCCCAGAACAGCTCCTGCCACTGGCGGACCATGCCGAGATACGTGTTGTTCAGGATGCAGATCTTGATCGGCAGCTTGTAAATAGTCGCGACCATCAGCTCCTGAATGCACATCTGGATCGAGCCGTCGCCGGAAACGCAGAAGACCGGCGTGTCAGGGCTGCCAAACTGAGCGCCGATGGACGCCGGCAAGCCAAAGCCCATGGTGCCGAGGCCCCCGGACGTCACAAACTGGCGCGGGCGGCGGCACTTGTAGAACTGAGCCGCCCACATCTGGTGCTGGCCGACATCGGTGACGACAATGCCGTTGTGGTCGGCGATTTCGCCGATCTGCTCAATCACATATTGGCCGTGCAGAACGCCGTCCTCCGGGTAATGCAGCGGGAAGTCGGTCTTCCACTGGCCGATGCGGGCGTTCCATTCGGGATGCTTTGCGGGTGTAGTGACTTTCAATAGTTCAGTGAGAACCGCTTTGACGTCGCCGACAATCGGGACATCGGCAGCGAGAACTTTGCCGATTTCGGCAGGGTCTACGTCAATGTGAATGATTTTGGCCTGGGGGACCCACGCGTCCACTTTGCCGGTGACACGGTCATCAAAGCGGGCGCCGACCGCAATCAGCAGGTCACACTCGCTGACGGCGTAATTGGAGTACGCTGTGCCGTGCATTCCAAGCATCCCAAGCGACAGCGCATGGGTTTCCGGAAATGCGCCAAGGCCCTTCAAAGTCGTCGCGACAGGAATATCAGCCATCTCGGCAAGCTGACGAACCTCTTCGTAAGCATTGGAATAGATCGCGCCACCGCCGACATACAGCAAAGGCCGCTGGGCCTCACCAATCAGCTCTGCCGCCCGCCCAATCTGGCGGGAATGGCCTTTGACGGTCGGTTTGAAGCTCGGGATATTGACTTCTTCGACCGGTGTGTAGTCAAACTCGGCACGAAGAATGTCCTGGGGAATGTCTACCAGCACCGGACCGGGACGGCCTGAACGGGCAATATGGAACGCTTCGGCAATGATGCCCGGCAGCTTGGTGACATCCTTAATCAGCCAGTTATGCTTGGTAATCGGCATGGTGATGCCCGTAATATCCGCCTCTTGGAACGCATCGGTGCCGATGAGGTTTGTCTTGACCTGACCGGTGATGGCAACAATCGGCACCGAATCCATCATGGCATCGGCAATTGGGGTCACGAGGTTCGTCGCGCCCGGTCCGGATGTTGCGAGGCAGACGCCGACTTTGCCGGTGGCGAGCGCGTACCCTTCGGCCATGTGGCCCGCGCCCTGCTCGTGGCGAACCAAGATATGCCGGATGTCCGGGAACTGATACAGCGTGTCGTAGAGCGGGATGACGGCCCCGCCGGGGTAGCCGAAAATCGTATCGACGCCTTCGCGCTTGAGGCATTCTAACAGGGCGCGGCTGCCGGTCATTTTCATAGTTTCTGGTCTTTCTAGATACCGATATTTTAATGCCAAAAAAGCCTCTCGTCCACACGATTGCCGAGAGGCAAGGGACGAGAGGCTTTTTCGAGTGCACTCCGTAGAAGAGCGCGAAAGCTTCACGCGGTACCACCCTTGTTCAGTCCGAGACCTCTTTTGGCACAATTGACAAAAGGGGCGATGGACTGCACTTGGAGCGCGATAACGGGCGCGAACCGGATTATCTTAGTTTCTTGCGGGTTAGGATAATCTGCTCGGAGGGGAGAGGCCAAAGGACTTGCTGCCGTCTCGCACCAGGCGACGGCTCTCTGAAAACAAGTAAGTTTGGACATTATCCTCGTCAATGCAGTTCGAAAGTCTATTTGATTGTGCCGAGAATTATACCCGGTTGCTTTTCGGGTGTCAATGGGTTCATGAAAATAAAATGCTGGCGCTCAAACACCAATCCGGCAAGGAAAGACCGTCTGACTGCAGGGCGTGGGCTTGCCCCTCCCCAGAACCCTGGAATTTGTTCCAGGGTATTCTTAATATTTAGCGTCTCATGCCGGCCTCCCATATCAGAGGGCAGGGGCAAGCCCTGCGCCCTACACGAAACTATTTTCCCAAAAACCCGCATTCCTCTCAGGCTGCTTGGCATGCTCTTTGCATTGATAGAGAGTTTGCCTCCGCAAAAATTCTCCTCTAGTTTTCGCCCTCCGCACCCATAATCAAAAGCATAGAAGTCAAAAGTCTTTAGGTTTTATGACGCGCACCGCAGAAGGAACAGACCCCCATGCTTGGACTATCGCAGGTCTTCGGCAAAGAAAAAATCGTCGGCATTGACATCGGCAGCCGCTATATTAAAGCCGTTGCCGCGGAAGCGGGACGTGCGCCCGGCTCCTGGCGCATCACAAAAGCCGCCATCGCCCCCACGCCCCATGACGCAGTCCGGGACGGCATCGTCATTGATCAGGCAGGCGTCGCCGCCGCCGTGCGAACCCTGCTTCAAGAGTCAGAAATTGATGCAAATGCCGTCGTCGCTGCCATCAGCGGCACCAGCGTCATCGTCCGCCATATCAAGCTGCCGATCATGCCAGAAAGCGTTCTGCGCCGATCCATTCGGTTTGAAGCCGCGAAGCATATCTCATCGTCAGTCGAAGACAGCATGATTGAGTTTGAGATTACCGGCACAGTGCCGGGTGAAGACGACAAAATGAGTGTCATGCTGGTCGCTGCGCCGAACGACATGGTGGAGTCGAGATTGGCGGCACTGACGCTGGCAGGTCTTGAACCCGTAGCAATTGATGTTGAAGCCTTTGCCTTGCAGCGTATTCTGGTAGATTTGTCGCCGACCCGGCCCGGTGAAGGCGCGACACTGGCGCTTTTGGACATCGGGGCGTCTACGACCGACGTGAATATCATCGCAAACGGGCTGTTCGCACTCACCCGGAATGTGCCGATCGCCGGAGACAGCTTTACCCAGTCCATCAAAACCATCGCGCCGACCGCCGATTGGGCCGAGCTGGAACGACTGAAAACGGAAGTAGACATGACTTCTTTACTTCAGGGCGACAATGAATCGGAAGCCGCCGCGCTTGCCCGCGCCCTTCAGCCCGCGATTGACGAGCTGCTCCGGGAAGTGCGCCGCTCGACCAATTATTACCAGTCTCAGCTTGCCGATACCGCGAACTCCATCCTGCCCGCCGGGACGACCTCCCAGAACAGCGGCCCCGTCTCGAAGATTGTAATCACCGGCGGCAGCGCGAAAATGCGCGGCCTGGAAGCCTACATGAGCGCCCGGCTCGGCGTTCCGGTCGAAGTCTGGAACCCGTTCGAAAACCCTGAGATCGAAGTGGGGGCCATGCTGCAAAGCTTTATTGACGACAACCATCCCCTGCTGGTTACCGGCATCGGTCTGGCCCTGAAAGAGCTGTCGCAGCCCGCCCGCCTGACACTCGCCGCGCCCGCCGCCTCAAAGTTCCGCAGCCCGCTGGCAAAAGCGGCTTAGTACTGAAAGTTTTGGAGAAGTCTTATGCCTTCGATTAATATGCTCGCCCTGCGCCGCGAAGAAAAGCGGCGCCAGGAAAAAAACGCCCGCAAGCTGCTGTACTCCATCGCCGGTGAGATCGGCGTCGTTCTTGCAGTCGCGTCGGTGATGACGGCGCGGATTCTGGTCGCCCAGAACCATATCAACGACCTCTCCGACCAGCTTGTGAAGCTGAAGCCGCAGGTCGCTCAGATCCAGGCCCTGCAAGCCCGAACCACCGCGCTTCAGCCGAAAGTGAACACGCTCGACGGCGCAAAAGCCGACACGCTGTTCTGGTACAACAACTTCTATGCAGTCAC
>JAYVVR010000219.1:0-12792 GCA_043786835.1 Armatimonadota bacterium
CGCCCTGATCTTAGAGAAGCAGAACTGCCATGACACTGGATGCGCTGTATCCGCACTGGGACGATTCGCATCAGGAGTTTGTCGAAACGGTTGCCGGGCTGAAAGAATGGCAGCTTGAAACCATGCCGGGTCCCGGCGGGCGCTCTTTGCAGGAGATTTTGCTTGGCTTTATTCGGGCTGAGCGCTACTGGGTGGGGCATCTGGTCAGCGGCTTCCCCGAGTATCGCCCGCAGGCCGCCGATTTCCCCGACGGTCCCGCGCTTGCCGAAGCGATTAAAGCCACCCGTGCTGTTTCCGCGCAGGTGCTGGCCCCGCTCGGCGTTGACGGCCTCCGGGCCGTGCGAACCGTCCCCGGTGACCCGGCAACCAACCGCTACGAAACCAACCGTCCTATCGGCTGGCTGTTCTGGCAGGTGCTGGAACAGGAAATCTTCTGCCGGGGTCAGATCGCCCAGCGCCTAGAAGACGAGAAAGCACGCGGGTAGGACAAAAATGTGGAGCAAGCCGATTGAAGTGGTAGACTACGACCCGGCGCGACCTGTTTCATTCGCGGAAATTGCGGAGCGTGTCAAAGCCGCTTTCATCCGTGGGCCGCTGACACGCATTGAACACGTCAGCAGCACGGCCGTGCCGGGCCTGTCTGCGAAGCCGGTGATTGATATTTTGATTGGCGTTTACTCGCTGGAAGCCGCGAAGGCTGTTATTCCACAAATTGAAGCCCTGGGGTATGGCTACTGGCGCGAAGACACGACCCCGCGCCGCCTGTATTTCGTGCGGGGTTTGCCGCCGAATGGGCCGCGCTCACATCACATTCATTTGGTCGAGAAAGACACCGAGTTTTGGCGAACTCATTTGCTGTTTCGCGATATTCTCCGGGCCGACTCCGCCGAAGCAAGGCGCTACGAAGAATTAAAGACTCGGTTAGCCGCACAGTTTACGAACGACCGGGAAGCGTATACCGACGGCAAAGCCGACTACATTCAAGCCATTTTGGACACTCATTATCATGCCACGAAACCCTAACATCAAAAAAGTTCTTGTCATCGGCAGCGGGCCGATAGTCATTGGTCAAGCCGCCGAGTTTGACTACGCCGGCACTCAAGCCTGTCAGTCGCTCCGGGAAGAAGGCGTCTCGGTCGTCTTGGTGAACTCCAACCCAGCGACCATCATGACCGACCCGGAAACCGCTGACGCGGTCTATATCGAGCCGCTCAATGTCGAGTTTGTCGAGCGGATTATCGCCAAAGAAAAGCCCGACGGTCTGCTGCCGACACTCGGCGGGCAGACGGGTCTTAATCTCGCCACGGAGCTTGCGGAAGCAGGGATTCTCGAAAAGTACAATGTTACGCTGCTGGGAACGCCGCTGTCTGCCATCCAAAAAGCCGAAGATCGGCAGATTTTTCGGACGCTGATGCAGGAGATCGGCGAGCCGGTTCCCGAGTCGTGGATTATTGAAGACGAAGTGGCTTTGGAAGAGCTGTCGCATCATGACGAAGCCCCCTGGCCGCTGATTGTCCGGCCTGCTTATACGCTCGGCGGGACCGGCGGCGGGATCGCCCACACGCCCGCTCAGCTCAACGAGATCGGGCGGCGGGGCCTGAAACTGTCGCCCCGGCACCAGATTATGGTAGAGCGTTACTTAGCGGGCTGGAAGGAGATCGAGTACGAGGTCATGCGGGACGCTGCCGATACCTGCATCACGGTCTGCAACATGGAAAACTTCGACCCGATGGGCATGCATACAGGCGACTCGATTGTGGTCGCGCCGTCTCAAACGCTCTCCGATAAAGAGTACCAGATGCTGCGCTCAGCGGCTTTGAAGATTATCCGGGCGCTTGGCATTGAAGGTGGCTGCAATGTCCAGATGTCGCTTGACCCGAACTCGTTTGCCTATTATATTATTGAAGTCAACCCGCGTGTTTCCCGGTCATCGGCGCTGGCAAGCAAAGCAACAGGATACCCGATTGCCCGTGTTGCCGCCAAAATCGCCGTCGGTCTGCATCTCGACGAAATCCCGAATGCCGTGACAAAGAAAACGCTGGCGTGTTTCGAGCCGGCTTTGGACTATATCATCGTCAAAATCCCGCGCTGGCCGTTTGACAAGTTCACAGCGGCGGACCGGCGGATTACGACCCAGATGAAGGCGACCGGAGAGGTCATGGCGATCAGCCGCAGCTTCGAGGGTGCACTGCTGAAAGCCATCCGGAGCCTCGAAATCGGGCAGGTCGGCCTGCGTCCGAAGAACGCCGACCGCCTTTCTGAAATGGACATCGAAACAGGCCTGGCGAACGCTACCGACCAGCGATTATTTCTCGTTGCGGAAGCCTTTCACCGAGGGATGCTGGTTCAGGAGGTCGCTGATTTATCGGGGGTTGACCCGTGGTTCCTGGTCAAAATCCAGCGCCTCGTGCAGTTCGAGGAGCATTTACGGGTTAGCTGGCCGAAGTTTAAGTCAGGAGAGCCGCTCACTGAAGAAGCGCGTGCTCTGCTTGCCGACGCCAAGCGCAAAGGCTTTGCGAATCGCCATCTTGCCGCGATTTTCGCTGTCACTGAAAGTCATGTCCGGGACTGGGTCAAAGAGATCGGCCTGAAACCGGCCTACAAAATGGTGGACACCTGCGCCGCCGAGTTCGAGGCTGCCACCCCGTACTTCTACTCGTGCTATGAGGAGGAGAGCGAGTAGTGGGCGGGATAAAGGCGTGGGGGAGTAAACTTCTTTATGCCGAAGGCATGGAGGAATTTACTCCCTCACTTTCTCTAAACTATGTTTCCTTTCCTACGCGGTTTTGGCCTCGGCGCAAGCCTGATTATCGCGATCGGGGCGCAGAATGCGTTTGTGCTGCGTCAGGGCTTGCGCCGGGAGCAGGCGGTTCTCGTTGCCGCAATCTGCGCTGTGTGTGACGCGGCTCTCATTGCTCTGGGAGCGGCAGGAGTTGGGAGCGCTATCGCATCTTTGCCGTGGCTGGCCCGGCTGGCATCACTCGGCGGGGCGGCGTTTCTCCTATATTACGGCGCGTCAGCGTTCCGGCGGGCGCTGAGTCCGGCTGTGTTCGGACCGGCGTCTGCACCCGCGACGCGTGGCAGCGTCGCACTGACAACGCTGTCGGTCAGCCTGCTCAATCCCCATGTCTATTTGGATACCCTTGTTTTGGTCGGCGGCCTCGCCGGGCAGTATACCGCTTTCCCGCGCTTATTTTTTGCTTTCGGCGCGGTTTGCGCGTCGTGCCTCTGGTTCTTTGGCCTGGCACTCGGCGCGGCCCGTCTCGCGCCGCTGTTTCAGCGCCCGGCGGCCTGGCTAATACTGGATTGCGGGGTGGGATTTGTGATGTGGGCTATCGCGCTTGGCCTCCTCCGAAGCAGCTTAAATTGGGTACACTAGCGCTAGCCGAATGACGTTCAATTGGAGGATTACACTTATGGCATTGCCGCTGTCACTCGATTACGGGTATCTCGCCCCCGATCTAGATTTAGACGAAGTCAAGGCGTTTCAAGCCGACGTAGATTTAGCGCATCAGAAAGTGACACTGGGAACCGGTCTCGGCTCGGACTTTCTCGGCTGGGTTAACCCCGCACAGATTGTCAGCGGGGAAGAGCTTCAGACGATCAAGACGCTGGCCGCGCAGATCCGGGACAACTCCGACGTACTGATTTCCATCGGCATCGGCGGCTCCTATCTCGGGGCACGGGCGGTGATTGAAGCGCTGGGCGAAGGGGACGGGCCGGACATACTGTTTGCAGGCAACTCGCTGTCGGCGCACGACCATTCAAAGACACTCAAAAAGCTTGACGGTAAGCGGTTCTCGATCAATGCCATCTCAAAGTCCGGGACCACCACCGAACCTGCCGTCGCGTTTCGGCTCTTTAGAGACCTGCTGGAAAAGAGCGTCGGCAAAGACGAAGCCAAGAAGCGCATCGTGGCGACAACCGATGCCAAGCGGGGCGCTCTGAAGAAGTTTGCGGACGAAGAAGGCTACCCGTCGCTCGTCATTGCGGACAGCATCGGCGGCCGGTACTCCGTGCTGTCACCCGTCGGCCTGCTGCCGATTGCCGTCGCCGGGATTGATATTGATGCCCTGCTGGCAGGCGCAAAAGCCGTGGCCGATGCGACTGCCGTTTCTGATGTGACCAAGAACCCGGCCTACTTTTATGCCGCCGCCCGTAATTTACTTTACCGCAAGGGCTATTCGACCGAGATTTTTGCGTCGTTTGAGCCGCGCCTGCACTACATCGCCGAATGGTGGAAGCAGCTCACGGGCGAAAGTGAGGGCAAGAGCCATATCGGACTTTTCCCAGCGTCGGTGGACTTCACGACCGACCTGCACTCGATGGGCCAGTGGATACAAGAAGGCCGCCGAAATATCATCGAGACGTTCGTCATCTTAGACGGCGGCGAGCCTACTCTCGCTGTACCATCTGCCGACAACGATTTAGACGAACTTGGCTACCTGCAGGGCCGCCCGCTCACCGAAGTCAACAAAGTCGCTTATGAAGCCACATCGCTCGCCCATAGAGACGGCGGCGTTCCCAACAGCACGATCCACCTGGCCCAGCTTGATGCATACTCTTTGGGCGCACTTTTGTACTTCTTCGAGCGTGCCATCGCCGTGTCGGGCTACTTGATGGGGATTAACCCGTTCAACCAGCCCGGCGTCGAAGCTTACAAGACCAACATGTTCGCGCTTCTCGGCAAGCCGAAGTTCGAGAAGGCGACGGAAGGAGTTAAGGCTAAGCTTGCGGCCCTGCCGAAGGATACGATGGTGGAGTTTTAGGAGAAGAGCGCGGAGCGAGGGGATAAATTCCTCTCGCTGGTAAGGTCGTCCTTCGGACGAAAGACCGCTTAACGTAAAGTTTCTTCGCCCGAAGGACGGTTTTGTCAGCGAGTGAAGTTTACTTACTCGCTCTTTCCTCTATACCGCCTCGTTCTACCTCGCGTTTTGCGCGGGGGTGTGCCTGCGCGTACACTTCCTGCAAGCGCTCGGTCGTGACGTGCGTGTACATCTGGGTCGTGGCGACGCTGGTGTGGCCGAGAAGTTCTTGAATAAGCCGCAAATCCGCCCCATTAGACAGAAGGTGCGTCGCGAACGTGTGGCGCAGAACGTGCGGAGTAATTTTGAGGTGCGCGGATGCTTCGGCGCAGTAGCGGTCAAAGAGCTTGCGGACGCCTCTGTCAGAAATCCGTTTCCCGTAGCGATTGACGAACAGCGCCCCGTCGTCTTGCGTTGCCTGCATCAGCAGAGCCGGGCGGCCTTTGCGAACGTATCGCTGCAGCGCAAAGACCGCCGACCGGCCTAAAAGTGTCACGCGCTCTTTGTTTCCCTTGCCGACAACCCGAATAACGCCTTCGTCATAGTTGACGTCGGCAACGGACAGTGTGACGAGTTCCCCGGCTCGCATTCCTGATGCGTACAGCGTTTCGAGCAAGGCACGGTCGCGCAGGCCGAGCGGTTTGGTGAGGTCAGGGGCGGCAAGGAGCGCGTCTATTTCATCGGAGCGCAGGAACTTCGGCAGCCGCTGTTCCAGCTTGACGCTCCGCAGGCCGACTGCCGGGGAGCGTTTGATATGTCCGTGACGGGCGAGGTGAGAGAAGAACGAGCGTAGGGTCGCGGTCTTGCGGGCGCGGGACGCACGGGCGAGATTTTGTGTCTGCATCGCAGCTAAATAAGAGCGCAGCAGTGGGGCATCAACGGCGTGAATGTCGGTGATGCCCGCCGCCGCCGCAAACTCTCCAAACTGCCGCAGGTCTTCGGCGTAGGCTTTGACCGTGTGCGGCGACGCGCCTTTGACATTAGTTTGAGCGTCTAAGAAGAGATCGCGGCAGGCTTCGATCATGAGTAGTTGGAAGGGAGAGGAGAACACGGGACTGAACCCCCGTGCTTTGAAGTGCAACTCCCCGCCTTCGCGGGCACCAACTTCGTTGGATCGTAATCTTCGCCCACGGAGGTGGGGGTTTGCTCTTTGAAGCATGGGGGTTCAGCCCCGTGTCCTCTTATATTCTTGTCCTTGCTCGTCATTTACGCCGGCAGCGCTTCGGCAAGCGCGGCCAAACCGCGCTCGGCCAGCAGTGTGTTCTTTTCCTTCTTGTCTTTGATCCGGTCCGGCAGCGGCGGGACAATGCCCCAGTTCGCGTTCATCGGCTGAAAATCTTTGCCATCGTAGTGCGCGACGTAAGCAGCCAATGCGCCGAGCATGGTTGTGTCAGGCAGCGTCAAAAGCGGCTGACCGAGCAAATGCCGAGCCGCATTGCGGCCCGCAAGAATGCCCGAAGCCGCAGACTCGACATAGCCCTCGACGCCAGTAATCTGGCCGGCGAAGAAGACATTCGGGTACGCTTTCATTTGCCAGGTGTCATTAATGACATGCGGGGACTGGATATAAGTGTTCCGATGGATGACGCCGTAGCGGACGAACTCGGCTTCTTCAAGACCAGGGATCATGCGGAAGACACGCTTTTGGTCGCCCCACTTCATCCGGGTCTGGAAGCCGACCATTGAATACAGTGTTCCCGCACGGTTTTCCTGACGAAGCTGCAGGCAGGCCCACGGACGGTGACCGGTGCGTGGATCAGTCAGGCCGACCGGCTTCATTGGACCAAACGAAAGCGTTTTCGGACCTCGTGCCGCCAAGACTTCAATCGGCAGACAGCCTTCGAAGTAGGGGACTTTGGCCTCATGCTCCGCAAGCGGCGCAAGCTCGGCAGCCAATAACGCCTCGTAAAATGCCTGATACTCGGCTTTCGAGAAGGGGCAGTTCAGGTACGCTGCGTCGCCCTTGTCATACCGCGACGCCATAAACGCGATGTCCCGGTTAATGGTAGACGCATCAATCGTTGGCGCGACAGCATCGTAAAAGAAGAGCTGAGACTGACCCGTGAGCCGCCCGACCTCGGCTGCCAAAGCATCGGACGTCAGTGGCCCGGTCGCGATAATATGGACCGAGTTCTCATCAATCGTCGTCACCTCCGCCCGCTCCAGCGTGATATTCGGATGGTTTTCGAGTTTGCCCGTGATGCAGGCCGCGAACAAGTCCCGGTCTACGGCAAGTGCCTCGCCGGCAGGGACGCACGACGCATCGCCGGCTTGAACGATAAGAGAATTGAGACGGCGCATTTCTTCTTTGAGCAGCCCGGCGGCATTGGTCAGCGAGTTTGATTTAAGCGAGTTCGAGCAGACCAGTTCCGCCAGCTTGTCCCCAACATGCACCGGGGTCGGCTTGACCCCGCGCATTTCTACCAGCCGCACTTTCGCCCCGGCGTTTGCTGCCTGCCACGCGGCTTCACTACCGGCAAGGCCGCCTCCAATAATTGTGATTTCGTCAGTCATCTGTTTCTTTCAATCCAATCGCCCGAAATTGTTCGCTTTCAATTGGCTTTTCTAAAAGGTAGTTTTCGGCTCATAACTCAGCGCCGAAGTCGCCCCGAGCACCAAAAAATCGTCAAAATAACGCGAAAGCGCCGGAAGCCTCTGCGTGGTAAACAGCGCACCGGCCCGGTTCCGTCTGGCTGTGGACGGTCCCAAAGTCGTTGGAAAACAATCGCTGTGACTGAGTCTAAGCCTGCCGGAGCGATGAAATGCTCTTCAAATTTAATTCTGTCCCCGGGCAGGATATTGGAAGGCGACGGCCCGGGCTGACGGCAAGTCGGGTTAATCTGTGCCGCAAGAAATCGCAGCATACTCGCGACTAAGTATCTCACCGAAATTCTCCGCGCCGGCGGATGTCTCAATAGAGCAGCCGAGGCCGTCGGGAAGCTAGCCGCCTCGCTTCTCGGCCAAACTCTGCTTCGGCCCGGATAGCGTCCGCTTTCCCGGTTCGCAAGTAGTACTTGCCCTCAGCGGAGTGATAGACAGACCCACTTTTTGTGGTCGCCCCGCGTTCTTTGACAAATACCCAGTCGTTGAGGTTAGGCGTCAGATCAGACATGACGGTTACAGCTCGTATTCATCTACCGGAGAGAAATAAATCACCGTGCAGATGTCTTCGTCAGTCACGTCCCGGCCATAAATGCGGCCTAAGAGCGGCATGACCTCTTCTTTGGTGCGAAACTCCGGGTTCTCGCGCTGAACATCACGCGGCGACAGCTCGCCGCAGGGCTTGACTTCGACGGCGTCTAAAATCGCACAATAGATCTTTTTGCGCCGGGCAAACCGCTGGCCGACCGTCACCCAGACAATCTGCCCGGTTTGGTACTTGTCGCTTTTGTCGCCTAAACGAATGGTTGCCGACTTGCGGCCTTTTTTGAGTGCGTCTCCGTAGAGATCGCTGTAAAAATTCAGCGCTAACATGAACTGGTCTTTATCCTCTGACTTGCGTAATATATGGACCGCGGTCTGGCGCCGGGCTATTTTGCTTCAACTTTTAGGTATATTTCGGCAGGGGCCGCGGCGAAATACTTGAACAGCGCCGGGCAAAGCCAGCCTTCCATGCCAAGCTCTGCCGAACGGTACACGTTGCCGCTTAACTCTGGGCGCACCCAGTCCAGCTTGTGCTGATAATTGGGAAAGGCGGATGCGGAAAAGACAATCCGAAAGCCGCCGCTGGCATCGGGGACCTCCTTAACCATTGCATCAATCATGGTGTCCGCGCCCTCGACAAACGGCTCTTTAATAAGACCAACTTGGGGGTCGTCGAACACCCACATACCTTCATATCTATACGGCGCAATCACTGATAATGTGTTCATAGGCTTCTCCTGACTACACTGCCGCAAGTTCCCGTTCGGCTTCCGGCACGTCGGCATCGCCGTACTCCGCGCCTTCTGCCGTCTCTTTGACTTTGACCGGCAGACCCTCTTTGTAATCGCACTCTGCGCCGGTACACTTGATACCGACGACACGCCCGCCGCGCATGGTGTTCTCCATCAAGGGCTGCTTGCACTTCGGACAGGCCCGGCCAATCGGCTTGCCCCACGCCACAAAGTCGCACTTTGGGTAGTTGCCGCAGCCGAAGAACGTTGCACCTTTTTTACTGCGCTTCTGGACGACCTCGCCGCCGCATTTGGGGCACGGGACATCGATTTTCGCGGAGGCAGGCTGCTTTGTCGTCTTGCATTCCGGGTAGTTCGTACACGCAATGAACTGACCGAACCGGCCCACGCGCACTGCCATTGGCTGACCGCAGTTCGGGCAGGCTTCGTCAATCTTTTCGGCTTCCGGGCGGACAATGGTTTTGCAGCCCGGATAATCCGAACACGAGATGAATTCGCCGTAACGTGACTCCCGAATAACCATCGGCTTGCCGCAGGTCGGGCATTCCTGGCCGGCGTCACGCGGCGGCTGCTTCAGCGATTCCATTTCCGCGCCGGCTTTGGTGACGCTTTCCGCGAACGGCGTGTACCAGCGGCGCATCATGCCAACCCAGTCTTCTTTGCCGTCAGCGACCGCGTCAAGCTGGGCTTCCATCGCCGCCGTGAACTTGACATCCAAAATCTCCGGGAAATGCTTGACTAAAAGATCGTTGACTGTCGTGCCAAGTTCGGTTGGCTTGAAGCGCTTTTCGACAAGCTCGACATACTGCCGGTCCTGGATAGTGGCGATGATAGACGCGTAGGTGCTGGGCCGTCCGATGCCTTTCTCCTCCAGCGCTTTCACAAGTGTCGCTTCGGTAAAACGCGGCGGTGGCTCGGTGAAATGCTGCTTCGGGGTCAGCGCCAAGAGCTTCAGCATCTGCGCTTCGGTTAGCGGCGGCAAGGGCTGCTTGTCCTCGTCGTCAACGGCTTTTGCGTCGTCTTTGCCTTCCTGATAAACGCGCAGAAAACCGTCGAACTTCTGCGTTGAGCCGGTCGCCCGGAACGTGTAGTTTCGGGCCGTAATATCTATGGTGACGACATCAAAGACCGCCGGGGTCATTTGCGACGCCACAAAGCGGTTCCAAATCAGCTTGTATAGCCGCTCCTGGTCACGCGACAGCATGGCAGCCACACGCTCCGGCAGACGCCGAACGTCGGTTGGCCGGATGGCTTCGTGGGCGTCCTGGGCTGCGCCGCCCTTTTTGTACTGCTTGCCGGCAGCCGGGGCATACTTTGGACCGTAAGTTTCGACAATCAAAGCCCGCGCCGCCGCCTGGGCCTCGTCGGCAATCCGCGTTGAGTCGGTTCGCATATAGGTGATCAGGCCGACATGGCCCTCGCCGGGAACGTCCACACCTTCATAAAGCTGCTGAGCGACCTGCATTGTCTTTTTGGCGCTGAAGCCGAGCTTCCGGGCCGCTTCCTGCTGAATGGTGCTGGTGATAAATGGCGGGGCCGGGTTGCGCTTCTTTTCGCTGCGCTTGACCGACTTGACTTTGTAGTCCGCCCCATCCAGCTCCTTCAATATCAAGTCAGCAGACTTTTGATTGCCGACCTCAATCTTTTTGCCGTCGCGCTCAGTCAGTGCCGCGTCGAACTTCTGCTTTTGTGTGTCTGGGGTCAGGGACGCCGTGATAGACCAGTACTCGACAGGTTTAAACGCGAGTATCTCGCGCTCTCGGTCTGCGATGAGCCGCACGGCGACCGACTGTACTCGGCCTGCCGAGAGACGCGGGCGGACTTTCTTCGCCAAAATCGGGCTGATCTTGTAGCCGACAATCCGGTCCAGCTCGCGCCGGGCCTGCTGGGCATTCACCCTGTCCATGTCGATCTCACGCGAATTGAGAAGTGCTTCCTGCACGGCGCTTTTTGTAATCTCGTTAAACTGAATACGCCGTGGATTTTTGAGATTTAATGCTTCCTGCAAGTGCCACGAAATCGCTTCACCTTCGCGGTCGGGGTCGGACGCGAGGTACACAATACTGGCGTTCCTGGCGGCGGCTTGCAGCTTCCGCACGACATCAGCACGCTCAGGGATGATGACATAGGTAGGCGCAAAATCGTTTTTGATGTCAATGGACAGCTTTTTCTCCGGCAGGTCCCGGACATGGCCCATGCTGGCTTCCACCTGGTAATCGCTGCCGAGGAACCCTTTCAGGGTCTTCGTTTTAGCCGGCGACTCGACAATGATTAACTTCTTTGCCATGAATGTCTTGGTTTCCTTACATGTCATTATAACACTCAAACGCCGCTTTTTGTTACCGAAAAAATTTTCGCGCCTCTTTGTCGCCATCTCCCTGTCAAGAACGCCGGGTTTTGTCTTTCGCTACCAGGTTATGTTTCACGATTTGCAAATTCGAGAATAACGTGGTATTATGAAGACCGAGCTAGGACTGCCGATTGTCGTTTTACGTAAAAGACAAGGAAAACCAATGTTTCGCACTCACCCTCGCCTTTTCATCTGCATTGCGCTCCTGCCTCTATTCGTCCTCGCCGCCGTTCCTGCCTCCGCCGCACCTCTCGCGGTTTTGCGTCTGTCGGTTCCGGCAGAGACGTTTCTAAACTACCACGCCGCTTCTGTGAGTGAGCTGTCAAGCGAAGTCGCAATGGACACATCAGTCCGTGCGCGGCTGGCGAAGCATTTTCATGTCTCGCAGGCGCAGATGATGACCTATGTTCATCACAACCTTGTTCTTCGTCATCTGCAGCGGGCCGGTACCTACCGAGTCGCCTGTGTGCGGCGCGACGGCAGCGAATACTGGATTATGTCGCGTCTGCCCGCTGGCACCCCGGTTTTTGCGTCCCGTGCGACCGGCAAGCCCATTCTCAAGCTGGCCTGCGGTAATCCGATGGTGTCGTCGCTTCCGCAAACCGTCTTTCCAAATAAGCCCATTGCCCCGCCGAAGCTGGCGGCCGTCCCTGTGACGATGGCCGCTGCTAACTTGGCGGCGCCCCCAGTGCTGACCGCGATTGACAGTACGCAGACAGACTTGATTGTCCCGTCCGATCTTTCGACCCCTGCGGTCGTGCGCGTTTCGCCGTCCTTACAGCTTCTCGGCGGCGGATCATCCGGCCTCGGCTCCCTGTTTCCAGCTCTGCTCGGAGCGGGCGCAGCGGTTGCAGTCTTTGGAAATAACGGTGGTAGCAACGCTGGAACTCCTATCCTACCCGCCGTACCTGAAGCCTCTTCGGTAACTTCCTTCGGCCTGCTGCTCGTCTGCGGCAGCCTGCTTTTCATCCTGCGCCGCAAGACAGCCGCCAAAAGCCGCTAATAAACGACTACTCTGTCGGAGACTCGTAAGTCTCCGGCGCGGCGTTTATGCGACTTGTACTTCTTTTCGCGCATCTTGAAATAGCAAGGCATCAAATGTTTTGCGGCTCATGACTTCTCGTCTCTCCACAGTCTTCATTGCGACAATGCAATGCCCGCCGTAAAGCCTCTCCTCTTCCGGTCGCGCCGGCAGGAAAATCAGCGCGTCGTACTCTTTATTCTCGTACACCGCACACGGCAATCCAAATAATGGTGCTTACGACTAGGAGCGAGTGAAGTTTACTTCCCCGCATTCCGTTCCCTCACTTACAGCACACGCACAAACGCGTTCCCAGGGACGCGGCGGGCGAGGCCGCGCATTTCCAGCAGGGTGAGGATGCCGGCGACCTGAGGGGCGGACAAACGGCTTTCGTGGATCATGCCTTCCACCTGGCGCGGATGCAATGTGAGCATGTCGAGAATGCGCCGCTGCTCGGGTGGCAGGTTCAAAATTGGCACTGGCGTTTTGCCGATACTGCTGTCCGGCGACTGCATCGTCAAAACCCCCAGCTCTGAAAGAATGTCGTCTACGCACTCCACGAGTTTTGCGCCGTCTTGGATGAGCTTGTGGCAGCCGGCATTGTGGCCCATGCCGATGGGGCCAGGGATTGCAAACACGTCCCGCCCCTGATCACCCGCTTCCCGTGCCGTAATCAAAGAGCCGCTGTCCGCCGGGCTTTCAATAACTAACACTCCTAGC
>JAYVVR010000220.1:0-4693 GCA_043786835.1 Armatimonadota bacterium
ACGAAGGGATAGGGAAAGATGGATTAGTAACGAGGGCATGGGTTACGATGGTGTGTTACGAAGGCGTGAACGCCCTCGCTGGGGGGCGCGGACGCCAAAGACCCGCCTGCGCGGGGCAAGAGATTCTTTGTTATCCTATCTTCTGCTACGCAGGTAGCAGCTTGGCAGAATGCCCCCCAGCGAGGGCATTTATGCCTTCGTTCTATCCATACCTTATTTCTTTACGCTCCTGGTAACAACCTATGCCCGCTCGTTTCTATCCCGTCTTTGAGACGTCCACTGACAGTCTCGCCGACAACTCTTCTATTGGTTACGCGCTCGCCCGTGTCGCCGAAGCGCACCCCGATTTAGTTCCTCTGCTCGACTTCTGTTCTGTAGACCCGCATGAAATCGCGGTCGCCGTCGGCATGGTGTACCCTTACGAAGAAGACGGTCTTGGCGACCTGGACGACATTGAATTCGGCCCGCCCGAATGGTACGAGCCGTCCGCCGCCCTGCCGACGCTGACACGTGCTATTGCCGCTGTTCGCGAGCGTCCCGAAAGCCTCGCCGCCGCGATTTACGATCCCAGCCTGCGTCCCGCCGACGTTCTCGCCGACCTCGAAGCGATTGCCGCGCTGCTCGAAACCGCCCGCCAGCACGAAACCCGCTTCCATTTCATGCAAACGAATTGAGAACGATGTGCTGAAGGACACGGGGCTGAACCCCCGTGCTTTAAAGCGCAAACTCCCGCCTTCGCGGGCGAAGAGTCTAGATTGTTCCGATGCCCGATTTATCCGCTGCCCGCGAAGGCGGGGAATTGCTTTTTGAAGCACGGGGGTTCAGCCCCGTGTTCCCCCACATATATAAGGACCCGTCCTATGCCTAACCCCGAACCGCCCGACAAAACCGCCGCCGTCTGGCCCCCCGCCATTATCCTGCCGCTTCCTGTCCCGCCTGACCCGCGCCTCCGCAAAACCACCAGTCTCGCCAAAGCCTCGCTTTGGGCAGCAAGCGCAGGAGCCGCCTGTTACGGAGGTATTATCGCTGCCCTGTTGATACTAGCTGCTATGAGCCGCATCAACGCCGATATGTACGACCAAGTTCATTTCTTGAACGTATTTATCCATGCCTCCTATGCGGTAGGTCTGGCTTGCAATGTTTCGGCGATTGGACCAGGATTTCTTAGTCGAGGTATGAGGGCTGGCAGAACTGGACTGGCATTGTCACTCGGTGATTTATGCCTGATGGGAGTTTGGACGCTTTGGAGCCACCACGAAAATAACGGATGGGTATGGAGTACGACAGTAGGGGATGATGGGAGTTGCGGCTGCTAATAATTCACCTTGACGCGCCCTGCCAGTGTATGTTATGATACACTTGTACCAAGCAATCAAACTTTGACGCACAGGGAGGCAGCACCGATGTCCATGCTGGGACGGATGTTCGGCTTAGGCCGCAATGAACACTACGACAAAGGCATTCGCCTGTTTGACCAGGGACTGTTCGCGGAAGCGATTGCTGAACTCAATCTCGCTGCCCGCCAAACCCCTGACGAGATGACCGAGCGGCTGGCGTCGTTTTACCTCGCTGAAAGCCACGCAAGCCTCGGCGCGGCGGCGCTCGACGCTGAAAACTATCCGGCAGCCCGGACCGCGTTTGCGGCGGCGCTTGCGATTAACCCCCACTACGCCGACCTGCATTTCCAGGCGGGACGCGCCGCCCGTGCCGACACTGACAATTCGGCTGCGCTGTCGGCATTCGACTCGGCCCTGACCGTAAATCCCCGCTACGCAAAAGCCCTCTTTTATCGCGGCCTCTCGCTGTACGCCCTCGACCGGCCCGACGAAGCGCTGGCGTCTGTTCAGAGCGCCGTTGCCGCGGACGAAGCGTTTGCCGTTCCCCCCTATCAAGAGGCCATTGCCGCGCACCACAACGGAGATTACTCGACGGCGATGGCCCTGCTGGCCCGAATCGCCGACACCGACATTGACGACATCACGTTCCATTCCCGCCTCGGCGCGGATTTGTACCGGCGCGGAATGTACGCCGAGTCTGCCGCCGAATTCGAAAAAGCGCTGGCATTAAATTCAAACTACGCCGACCTGCATAACTCCCACGCCATTGCCTTGACTGCACTAGAACGCTACGCCGATGCCATTGCCGCATTCCACCGGGCGCTATCCCTAAACCCTAAATACGCCGACGCCCGCACCAATCTCGCGCTGACTCTCCGCGCTGCCGGAATGCTCAATGAAGCCGCCTCCGAGTTTACCCGTGTTCTTGAAGATGACCCGACAAACGCCGTCGCCCAAGATGGATTATCACGATAACTCTTGACTTTTGCCGCGTTTGTGGCTACAATGTAAATACTATGAACAACAGTATTACCTTGCAGATCGTCAAAATCGGCAATTCCCAGGGAATCCGTATTCCGAAACTTTTGCTGGAACAAGTGGGTCTGCACGGCACGGTGCGGCTTGAAGTCGAAGCCGACTGCCTTGTTTTGCGTCCGGTGCGGGTTCCTCGTCAGGACTGGGAAGAGCAGTTTCAGCGCATGGCGGAGAATGGTGACGATAAATTGTTAGATGCCGACATTCCCTCAATGACGAAGTGGGACGAAACCGAGTGGGAATGGTAGTCAGGCGCTTTGATATCTACTTGGTCGCTCTTGACCCCACAGTAGGCGACGAAATCCAGAAGACTCGTCCCTGCCTTGTCGTGTCCCCGGACGAAGCAAACCGCCGTATTGCGACGGTTCTCATCGCCCCCATGACTAGTGGCAGCCATCCGTATCCGACCCGCATTCCCTGTTATTTTGGGGGCAAAGACGGCACGATTGTTTTAGATCAGCTTCGCGTCGCCGACAAGACGCGCCTGATTAAGCATTTGGGGCGTATGACTGAGGCAGAGCAAAAAGCCGTCCTCGCCGGTCTCGCAAAGATGTTCGCGGAGTAAAAAATGTCACCCCAGCGTTTGAGATCGAACACCGCGAAATATAGACTGAACGCAGATGGCTCGTATTACATATTTCGGTTCTGGCCGGTGGCGGCCATGCTGCTGTTCATTACTTACTATCTTGTCGCCGGCCTTCAGCAGCGTGCCGATGTCCCTCGCTACCACCAAGAGTGCACCGCCGTGTGGTCTTCCCAGAGTCCGCCGTCCCCATCCCAGCCGTGCGTCTACCGAGCGGCTATGGCGAACTTGACAACTTACCACGATCACAGCATCCGTCACCCCCACAGCAGCCAGACTGCGGACCTCACTTATCCCGATGCCACGACAGCCTCCATGGAAATCCAAAGAATAGATGGCAGGGAAAATACCGCCCTGGATATTACGCCGATGGAGGTCAATGGTTCGTGCTGGGTGGAGAGCTGGCATGGAAAGGTAACCGCAGTTCTCAACACGAACCATAGGCTGATTTCGCAGGAGAACCCCGAAGACAAAATGGGGACTGCTATGTGGCCCTTGCTACTGGTGCTGCTGGTTTTGACGGCAATCATCGGCAACTGCATTCGGGTTTCGGGAAACAGAGAGCTACCACCCAAAACGAGTGGATCATCAAACTGATGGGCGTGAGGCGACGCTTGGGGGCGGAGCTTTACCTGCCGCCCGTACCGCAACAATCTGATTGAAGGCAACCTGGGCGTCGGTGATGTGCTGGAAGCTATATTCGGAGGTTTCCTTGTGACAGAAATTATTCGTGCCATGCGTGCCACTCCGGTAGGTATAGTCTCGTGCCTGCCGTCTATTTCTCGACGTGCCGGGTATAATCCTGTGAGTATGAACTCAAGGCCACGGAATAAATTCCGAGGCTTCGATTAAACCAGTGTCGAAGCGACACTAGACCAACCCCGTTGGATTTCTTCTTGCGTCGCCGCGACGCTGTTTTGTTTCGCCTTGGAATTTATTCCGTGGCATCTTGAACTGGTGCCAATGACCAAGCAATATAAAAGCAAAATGATGGCGGCAATCCACGAGACAGCGGAAGACTTGCATACGGCGCGGGTGATGCCTACTAAGACGCTGTATAAAAAGCCGAGCAGTCCCCTCTGGCCCCCAATACTGGGGGAGCCGGAGGGAGGACGCAGTGCCTCCTGCATTCCGTTCATACTCCCCCATTATTGGGGGCTGGGGGGACTTCAGAATCGTTTCTATACAGTCTCTGAGACACTGCGGGAATTCGATGCTCTTTGCCTAACCCCCGTGCAAGAGCTGACCCCGGAAGAAATACGTTCTCTGCGGCTGCGCGAAGAGGCGAGTCAGGCTGTTTTCGCTCGTTACCTCAATGTGACCACCGGAATTGTCAGTCAGTGGGAGCGCGGCGAGAAACACCCATGCGGCGCCTCGTTAAAGCTTCTGACACTGATTAAAAATAAGGGTCTCTCATCAGTGGCGTAATAGGCAGCTATGAAAACAAGAGACCGTCTCATAATCTGGGGGGCGCTCGTGGTTTTGGTGCTGGCTGGACGGCTTTACTCCGCCTGGGTCGCGCCATACAGTTACCTCGGCGGCACTGGAAACGGTGCGATCATGCGAACCGCCAACGACAGCTTTACATCCTCATGGGAGACGGACTATCGCGTCAACCGCCTTTCTGGTATCCGTCGAAGTCAAGCACACAGATTTGACATGCCTGCAAGCGTCCTACGACTGGCGGGCAGCATCTTCACGGACCTTCTCTTCTTACATTTTGTGGCGGCGTCTGCTG
>JAYVVR010000221.1:0-4689 GCA_043786835.1 Armatimonadota bacterium
TCGTGGACGCCGGAAGTTTTCTCCGAAGTGCCGCTGCTGGCCTCCGAGCACTTTGCGGCGTACCGCGCCGTGCCGCTGATCGCCAAAGGCTGCCTTGAAGGGGTGCTTGAAGTCTTTCATCGCTCGGCCCTGCCTGCCGAGTCGGGCTGGCAGGCGCGTCTGGACATACTCGCGGGCCAGGCCGCGATTGCCCTTGACAGCGCCTCGATGTTCCAGGACATTCAGCGCTCACACCGGGAGCTGATGGAAGCCTACGATGCGACCATTGAAGGCTGGGGCCGCGCTCTGGATTTGCGTGATCAGGAAACCGAAGGCCATTCCCGCCGGGTCACCGATCTCGCCGAGCGCCTCGCGCGTACGCTCGGGTTCCGCGAGGCCGAGCTTGTTCCAATTCGGCGCGGAGCACTGCTGCACGACATTGGCAAAATGGGTGTCCCCGACCGAATACTGCTGAAAACCGACAATCTCACCTCGATCGAGTGGCGGGTCATGCGCCGTCACCCGCAGGACGCTTACGACATGCTTTCGCCGATCGCCTTCCTGCGTCCGGCGCTCGACATTCCCTACTGTCACCATGAAAAATGGGACGGCACCGGCTATCCGCGTGGGCTGCGCGGCGAGGAAATTCCCCTCTCTGCCCGGCTGTTTGCCGTCGTGGATGTCTGGGACGCCCTGCGCTCCGACCGTCCGTATCGTGCTTCGTGGCCCGAAGCAAAAGTCCTGGCCCATATCCGCTCCCTCTCCGGCACTCATTTCGACCCGCAAGTTGTCGCCGCGTTTCTCAACCTCATGGCGACGCCCGCCGCCTACTCCGCCCTTGAACCCACCGACAGCGATCTGCTCCCCTTGCTTTTGGCCGCATAAATGCTATACTCTTTCGACAAGAGGAGCAATGAATGCAAAATGACAGCAGTCATTCTATTTCCCCCGCATCTTCTCAGAGTGGCGCAAGTGGTTCCCACACTCTTACTTTCGTCACGACAGAGGGTGTGGATATTCCGGCAACCAAAGCCGCCGCGCTCATGGGCGAAGAAGCATTGGCAAAAATTTGGAACCGGCCTGGGGCAGATGAAGTCCTCTTGGTAAGTACCCTGGTCTGAAGACCAGGACTTTTGAAGTGCGATTGTCTGAGGTAGACATAAAAGTCACAACTTGGACCCATCTCGGCTTATGTCCACGCAGGTGGAGGCTTTATTGGGGTGATACGAAGTAATGCCTTCCGAGGCATACAATCGCACTTCAAAAGACCCGGATTTCCAATCCGGGGAATAATTACGCAAGAGGTCTAATAGTTAGCTCAAAGAACCCTGTGCTTCAGCACAGGGTTTCTTTATGCACTTATCTTCAGGTATACCTCCACAATGCAAACTGCTTCCATAATTATTTACGTTTATGCAGTGCTCGTGATTGTCGGCGGCATTATCGGCTACCTGAAAGCCAAAAGCCTGCCATCTTTGATTGCGGGCACTCTTAGCTTTCTGCTGCTCTTAGTCGCGGCGTATGGTATGAGAACCGGACAGCAATGGGGACTGCCGCTGGCTGTCGCGCTGACGCTGTTTCTGTTAATCTTTTTCAGTCTGCGCTACATGAAAAGCAGCCCACGCGCGCTTATGCCGGGCGGTTTGATGGCGATTTTAAGTGCGCTAACACTCGCGGGCATACTGCTGACGCGAAAATAAATTCCTGTTTTGCCGACTAACCGCAAAAATACGGGGACTTGGCATGGTTCCTGCTGTGTATTAAAGCGTAAGTCAAATCTCACGGACCCGAGTGCCCACGATCCAGGGAAGGAATTCGCTATGCTGCTTTCAGCGCCCACCCCGCCCCGCACCCCGCCGCTTTCGGCTCTCGCCCGCTTTCTGCGTGACGAAGACGGGGCTACCCTTGTCGAATATATCCTCCTCGTGGCCCTTATCGCGCTTCTTTGCGTGGGGGCGATTGCTCTGCTCGGCACCGGCGCAAGCTCCAAGCTGAACTCGGCGGCGACGTCGCTTCAGTAACCTCCATCTACGTCATTCACTGACACTATTCTCTGCACACTCTCTTTTGCTTATCCCCAGGGAGGGGAACATCCATGACACTCGCACTTCGCTCCGCACGTTCGCTTATTGGCCGCTTTTGGTCCGATGAAGAGGGCGCGACACTGGTCGAATATGTCCTGTTAGTGGCTTTGATCGGCGCAGTCTGCGTCGGCGCTGTGACACTCTTAGGCACCAGCGCGAACACCAAGCTGAACACGGCTGCGACATCGCTCAAATAATTTGAGCGTCGTTTTGGCTGTGCTCCTCCTGTCAGTCTCTATCTCTGACATCCTGGTACGCCGCATTCCAAACCGCTTTTGCGTCTTTGGAGTGCTGGCAGGGCTTGGGGGCCATGTTTGGGCCGCCGGTCTGCCGGGGCTTGCCGACTCACTGCTCGGAATCGCCGCCGCGCTGCCGCTTTTGCTGCTGTACGCCGTCCGCGCCTTCGGGGCCGGGGACGTCAAGCTGCTCATGGCCGTCGGCGCACTGATGGGACCAGGTTTTCTGCTCTGGACTTTATGTGGGGCAGTTTTTGCCGCCGCCCTTCTTGCGCTTGCTGTTATCCTGCGCCGGGGCCGCTTGACCCTGCTGCCGCCACTTGCGAAAGCGACCCGCCTGCCGTTCGCTCCGGCGGTCGCTGCCGGCGCGGTCTTCGCGTTCATACACCTGCATTTATTATGAGACATTTACGACAGCAGCGCGGCGCGGCATTGGTCGAGTTCGCGCTTGTCAGCGTCCTGCTGTTTCTGATTTTGTTCGGCATTATCGAAGTCGGTCTCCTGCTCGGCAGTCAGGCGCAGGTCGGAGCCGCCGCACGGGAAGCCGCCCGCGCCGCCGCGATTGGCAGCACTGTTGGGGATGCCCAAATGCGCGGGGTGAACGCCGGGACTGGCCTGCATCTCGCCGCCGCAAGTGTCTACTTAGAAAAGAGTGTTGACGGCGTGGTTTGGATTCCGCTCGGCGACAATGGAAGTGCCAATGATGCCCTCACCGGCAGTTTGATTCGGGCGACGGTGACTTATAATCACCCATTGGTCACGACGCTGATTTTCGCGGGGAGTACCAGGCTGCTGACGGCAAAGCTGGTCATGCAGCGAGAGTAATAAGTATGCCAATACAAGAAAATCGCGGGAATAGGAAGTGTGGAAATGAGAATATCTTGTACCCGCGAAGGCGGCTACTAGGCGTCTGCGTCCCACAGCGCAGGACTTTAGTTCCACGCGCCTTCTTGCCGCGCTCCACTCCGGCACGGCGCGGCGCGACCCTGCTGCTCGTCGTTTTTTTGATGACCGGCCTGCTCGGAGCGGCGTCGCTTGCGATTGACCTGCGTTTGATGGGACTCGCTCGGCAGCGGGCGCAGGCGGTTGCCGATGCCGCCGCGCTGGCCGGTGCCGCTAGTCCAAACGCGCCGAACATAGCAGCAGGCATGGTGGTTGTGTCCAATAACGGTTCAGGGGCGGCCTTCACTACTACCGCCCTTACTGCCGATCCAAGCGGCACGGTGTCGGTTTCAGGAACGGTCAACGCCGCCCTGTCCTTCGCCCCGGCGGTCGGTTTCACGCCGTCGGGAAGCGACGGCTCGGCGAACACCGTCTCTGTTTCGGCGTTTGCTGCCGCGAATATGCAAGCTGTCTGTGCATTGCCGCCGGGAATGCCGGTTGCGCCGTTTGGACTAATCGGCGACGATCCAACGAACGCCGATCCCGCCGTGGCGCTTGTCTCGGCCCTATTAAGCGGCGCAAAAAAGCTGACGCCGGGCGCGTACCAGTCGGCGACTTCTCAGGTGATGCTCAAAATCAATCTTTGGGATAATACCGGGAAGCTTTCGATGGCAGGCAGTTTCGACCCGCTGATGACGAGCAGCACAAACCTTTCATACTTAACGACGATTGGACGCTTGTCCGACCAGCCGCTATCGGTAGGGCAGGCGCTTTCGACCCCGCCGCTCGCTTTTGATGATACCAGGCTGACACGACAAGGTATTTCGGCCCGGCTCGCGCCGAGTAACACACAATTTACGCACTCTTCGACAACATATGACACCTGGTTTACGAATGGTCAGCCGCAGACCGATGGCCATTTGATGCTCATTCCCGTCATCAGCCAAGCCGTGAGAAATAAACCCGGCAGTGTGACACTGATTGCCTTCGCGACGTTTTTTGTCAGTCAGCCCGCGACAGATCAATTACCGAGCAATACCATTGTTTACGGCCGTTTTCTGAGTCTCATCGTGCCGGGCAGCGCGACGGGAACCTGTGCAGACATTGGAACGCAGGCTGCGCCGGCGCATTTGACGCAATAACTTACGGACAGTGCCAGCGATTCGAAACCCTTAGCCGTGTCTTTCAGCGCATGGTCCAATGTGAATGCTCACTCTCCGATACCGAAAGCCAGCCATTTATCATGCAAATCGCGCCGCTCCGAACCGGGGCCAAACTTCATATGCTGCGCCAGAAACCGCAGTGGGGGACATTTCTGCCGGCGCTTGCCGCTGGCCTTGCCGCTGCGGGGCTGGCATTCTTGCTGGTTCGCAGCCACACCCCGGCGAAGGCGGCAGCACCGGCGTCTGTGCTGGTGGTCGTCGCCGCTCGTGATCTGCCTGCCCGGACCCGGCTGACGTCGGCGCTCTTGACGGTGCGGGCCATCGCGCTGCCTGACATCCCGGAAG
>JAYVVR010000222.1:0-4669 GCA_043786835.1 Armatimonadota bacterium
GATTGGAGATCCAGGTTTTCTGTGATTGATTGGCCACCTGCGTGGACACAAGACTAAGACAGGGCTCCGCGTAACTCTTGTATCTGCAAAGGCAGGCAATCGCGCCTCAAAAGACCCGGATTTCCAATCCGGGCGCCACCATCTCCGCCGAATACACGCCGCCCCGGCAGCGCACTTCAGCCGCCTCACCGAACAGCGCCGACAGATTAGCCGACGTCAAGACTTCTTCCGTCCGACCGTCGCGAAACACTTTGCCCTCATGCAGCAAAATCACGCGCCCAATTTCAGAGAAAATCTCTTCGGCGTGGTGCGTCACCAGTAAAATTGTCTTGCCTGCACCGGCAATCCCGCGCAGAGTTTCCAGAAACCGACGTCGGGCCGACAAATCCAGGCCCGCCGTTGGTTCATCGAGAAGCAGCGCCTTCGGGTCCGGCCCGAGAGCACGAGCAATCAGAATGCGCCGGGCTTCCCCCGTAGACATCCAGGCTATCGGCTTGTCTGCCAGAAACGCCGCCTGTGCGAGTTCAAGCGCGGCTTCAGCCTGCGCTTCCATCTCAGAAGTCACGACATGGTGCGCGGCCAGCCCATGTCCGGCAAAGAAGCCCGACAGCACGACATCCCGCCCGGTCAAGTCCGGGTCCGCAGCAAATCCCTGCTGGACATCGGCAGACACGATGCCAAGCTGTCTGCGGAGCGAAAATATGTCCCAGCGCGCCTTCCCGAAGATCGAGACACTCGGCTCCCCGTTTGAATGTGCCAGCGGATAATGCTGCCGGGTAATCAGCTTGATCAGCGACGATTTACCTGACCCGTTCGGCCCAAAGATCGCCGTATGCTGCCCCGGCGCGATTTCCAAAGAGAGGTTGTCCAAAACGCGGGTTCCGTTTTTGACCACGGAAGCATTGACGATTTTCAGCAGCGGCTCGGGAGAAGGCATAATCACAATTAGGGCAGCAGCTCGGCGACGCGCACAACCGAGTTTGGGGTGGCAGGAGGCCGGACTTTGTCGTCGATCGTCAAGATTGTCTCGCTGGCGTACCCGTCGGCGGTCGGCTCCTGAAACACATGAAGCAGCCGGTTCGGGACGTCAGCAACCCAGTATTCAGGAATGCCTGCACTGCCGTATTGCCGTACTCTGCCGCTTAAATCAGGCCGCAGAGTGCTGTCAGACACTTCGACAACCAGCAGCATTTCATCGACAGGCAGTTCCTCTTCGTTAGTATATTTGTCTAAGAGGCTCTAACAAAAATAGGCTTTAGGCATTGCTATCAGATGAAAACCTGTTCATTCGGACATTTTTGTTAGAGCCTCTAAGTCTTGCGCCAGAACCGGATGCTGCGGTTCTGAGTCTCCGTATTCCGAGACGGGCAGGGATGACCAACCCTGAATACGCAATGGGCCAGAAATCTTGCTAAGTGCTGCGGATACCCAAGTCACTGTCGCGGCATGCCTGCGGCCTTGTCCCATTTTTTGCCAGATCTCTCCGCTGACCAGCTCAACTTTACCATCTTCTAAATAACCGTCGGCAATAAGCGTTCGGTACTCTTTGACGCGTCCAAAGTTTACGCGGGAATTGTTCTGGCGCGGCCGCCGGAGCTTCCAGTACTGCGGCCATAGTCTGATTTCTTCTTAGCGAACGCCCCAGCCGAACGCGGTGCCGACTTGGTAAACAATGAAAGTCACGACCCAGGCGAGCGCGGTCATGTAGCCGGTCATAAACAGCGGCCAGGTCCAGCCATTGGTCTCGCGCTTGACGACGGCAATAGTGGACAAACACTGCATTGCGAGGACGTAGTAGATCATGACGCAGACGGCGACGAGCGGGGACAGCGACGAATCGGCCCGCAGGCGCGTCATTAAACTCGCATTGTCGGTCTCTTTGACGTCGTGCAGCTCGGCGTACGACGCGACAAAGACTTCGCGGGCGACAAACGACGAGACTAAACTAATCCCGATCTTCCAGTCGAAGCCAAGCGGACGAATCAGCGGTTCAATCGCCAGCCCGGTCCGCCCGGCATAAGTCGCGGCCATGCGCTGAGCATGGGGCATCGTCGGCGGCGACTTTGGGTAGGTAGACAGAAACCAGAGGACAATCGAGACCGACAAGATCACCGTGCCAGCCTTCTGAACAAACAGCCAGGCGCGTTCCAGCATGGTCATCAGCACTGTGCGCGGGTTCGGCGCATGGTAGGGAGGCATCTCCAGGAAGAAGACTGGAGCGGTACCTTTCAAGAGCGTCTTCTTGAAAACCCAGGCCATGCCGAACGCGGCGAACGTGCCCAAAAAGTACATTGCCATCATCGTGAGTCCAGGCAGGGTAAAGACGCCGAGCACCCGCCGGTTGGGAATAAACGCGGCGATCATCAGCGTATACACCGGAATTCGCGCTGAACAGGACATCAGCGGGGCGACTAAGATAGTCACAAGCCGCGACTTTTTATCGTCAATCGTCCGGGTCGCAAGAATACCCGGAATGGCGCAGGCAAACGACGACAGCAGGGGAATAAACGACTTGCCGTGCAGCCCAACTTTGGACATGATCTTGTCCATCAAAAACGCCGCGCGGGCCATGTACCCGGTGTCTTCCAGCAGCGAAATCGCAAAGAAGAGCAGCAGAATTTGGGGCAGAAATGTCAGTGTCGTGCCAACGCCAGCGAGTATGCCGTTAACAATCAAGTCCTGCAGGTCGCCCGGCGGCAGGTGCAGCGTCACTAAATGCTGCAAAGCCCCGATGCCGGAACTGATCCAGTTCATCGGGATCTGCGCCCAGGTGAAAATACCCTGAAAGACAAACGCCATGACGCCGAAGAACAGCACATAGCCCCAGAATGGGTGCATGACAACTCTGTCTATTCGGTCGGTCGCAGTTTCGGGAGCCTTGCGCGGCTTCTTGACGGTCTTTGCGGCGATCCGGCTTGCCCATGCATAGCGGGCCTCGACAACCGCCGCTGAGAAGTCAATCCCGAGGGTCTTGAAGCTCGCTTTGTCGGCTTTGATGTGTTCCCAGATGGACGCCGACCAGCGGTTTTTCTCTTCAGGGCGCGGTCCCTCAGCCATCAGCAAACCGACCGCTTCTTCGTGGCTTTGCGCGTCTTTCGTGCCATGCTGATTCCGCAGCAGCGCGGACAGATCGGCGACTTCCGCTTCGGCTTCCGTCGGCAGCATCCAATCCCGGCGCGGCGGCAGCGGTGTTTCGGAGAGATGGGCGATCGCGGCAAGCGCCGTGTCCAGCCCTTGCTTTTTTGAGACTAATACGGCACATACAGGAACACCGAGCGTCGCCGAAAGCGCCTCGATGTCAATGGTCTGGCCTGTTCGGGCCGCGACATCGGTCATGGTAAGGAGAATGATCGTCGGCAGGCCGAGGTCCAAAATCTGGGCTGTTAGGTACAGGTTGCGCTCGAGGTTGGCAGCGTCCAGCACATGGACAATGCCATCGGGCTGGATGACACCCATTTGGTGCCCTAACAGAACATCGCGGGAAATGGCTTCGTCAGGAGAGCGCGGCGTCAGGGAATACAGGCCGGGGAGGTCAATCAGCGACGCTGACGCGCCGCTTGGAAGACGCAGACGGCTTTCTTTTGTCTCGACGGTGACGCCGGGATAGTTGCCGACTTTCTGGCGCAGACCGGTGAGTGCGTTAAAGACAGTGGTCTTGCCGCAGTTCGGGTTGCCGACCAGCGCATAGAGAGGGATGTGCGGCGGTGTCGGAGTTTCGGAGGACGGCGCAGGGGCCGGAGCCGCACTCATGGCTGGGGGTCCAGGTCAAGCTCGGGCGGGCAGCGGCGCATGAAAATCGCGTCGGCTTCGCGCCGGCGCAGCGACAACTGGTAACCGCGCAGGCAGACAGTGAGCGGGTCGCCGAGCGGGGCGACCCGGACTACTGTGATTTCGGTGCCGGGGGTGAATCCAAGCTCGAGCAGGTGAGCGCGGACATCGCAGCCTTCGCAGAGCGACAGCACATGACCATATTCGCCGGGTTCCATTCGGCTCAGCGGCATTTCCCGGTGTCCAGTTTCATCAGGCGCGAACTCGGCCAGTGCCGAGACGCGGGCGGCGCAGCGGATTTGGGTTCGGCAGTCACGCCAGCGGCAGAACGCGGCCTGAAAGCCATGCGGTTCCTGCGAAATTGGGTCTTGGGTTCTTTTCATAGCACTCATTCAACTCTGTATTGCACAAAGTCTGCCAAGTCGGCACTCTTCGCACAGGCAGCTATCTCCGACTGATTTAGTCGGGGACTACTCTTTTTCTATTATGGCATCAGACGCACTAAAAGTCAACGGGTTCACCTGCACCCTGCTGACTATTTTGTGTACGGTGTCCGCAATGCGGGGAAGCGAACACAAACCTTCGCAGCAGCAGGCGTCCCCCAGACTTTTAACCCAGGGAATTCCACGCAAGGTCTGGAGATAGGTGTATTCGATTTTCCGCGTCCTGCTCTTGACACATCGGACATCGGCAGGTATACTGCTTGTGTCTGTTCGCGAAAGACACGGCCACACGCGGTGAAAAATGCTCCAAAAACGTATAACACGTCTGACGAGGAGTGGACAGTCTCCAGGGTTCATACGGCGAGTTTGTTTGGTAAACATGGGGATGTAGCTCAGCGGATTTAGAGTGCCTCCCTGCGAAGGAGGAAGTCGTGGGTTCGAATCCCGCCATCCCCACC
>JAYVVR010000223.1:0-4657 GCA_043786835.1 Armatimonadota bacterium
TGGAGCGTATCGCCGATGATGCCGGTCGCAAGAATAAGATAGGGGACGGTCATTGCCTGCGTGTCTACGCCGATGTCGGAAACTTTGCCAAGCACCGTCCCCGCCGGGTTCAAGACCGGCAGGTTTTCGGCGGTCTTTGCGGCAAGCTCGCCGGTCAGCGCCGAAGGACCGTCTAAGAGCGCCTTCTCCGAGGCCACCGTCAGCGCGTCGTCGCCGAGGCCGTGGACATCGCCCGCCGGCAGGAACTTCGGTTTCGAGAACATTCCGCCCCGGTCTACAAAGAACCCTGTCACACGCCCGGAACTCGGGTCAAAGACAACATCGTCAATCCGCCCCAGCTTTTCGCCGCCTGTCAGTGAGACCACCGCCAGCCCGGAAAGCTCTTTTCCTGTCTTTATTGCCATTTTTCGCCTCTTTTGTCAAACTTCGCTCTTTCGCGTTTACCCGAACAGGCTCCTCCTCTAACCCTCGGCTGGCTCCCGGTCACTGAAAATATCCGCCAGCTCACCCGCCGTGGTCAGCCGGGCGAGGCCGATCTCATACAGTTCCAACCCGACCGCGCAGGCGACCAGCACCAGGCCGACCATCAGCGAAATCAGTCCGAAAACGCCTAAATGCGTGGCTCGCACCGACATAATCACGGTCAGGACAGTGCCAATGAACGACAGCAGTGCAGCAGACAGTAGGGTGCTGGCACCCCACATCGCGGTAATCCGCCGATGGTACAAGTCAAGCTGGCGTTTTAAGCTGCCTCGCCGGACCTCCAATGTTCCCAATGCCCGGTATTCTGCGGTCATGCGCCGCATCTGGTCCGCAATGCTGCTGTATTTGCCGGTGTAGCCCGACAGCAGAATCGCCGTCGTCGAGATCAGCCCGACCGGTGCGACGACGGTTCCAATTAAACTGGTCAGGCTTGCAGTTTGAGTCACGATTGTGGAAGGCATAGAAACTCTCTAGGCAGGAATGATCCGGAGGACAACAATTTCCGGGGGGCAGCAGAAACGGATTTGTGGACCCATCATGCCGATCCCGCGCGTCGTATAGACTTGATGGTTCTCGGCCTGCTGCAAGCCTTCCGGGTACCGAGTTCCAAATGCTGGACAGTGCAGCGGCGGCAGACCGGGAACACGGATCTGACCGGCATGGGAATGGCCGGACAGCTGCAGGCTGATCCCAAGCGGGGCCTCGTCCGCGTAATCCGGCTCATGCACCAGCAAAATCTTGACGGCGTCTTTCGGCACATTCTCCATTGCTTGGATCGGGTTTTGATACGATAAACACAAAGACTCCATACCGATAATCCAGGTGTTTTCGACGCCCGGAAACGGCATGGCCCGGTTTCGCAGCATGGTAAACCCGGTACCGGAAAGGGTTTCGGCAATGTCGCCGGAGCGGCCATCAGCGTAATCATGGTTGCCGAGAATGGCGAAGACGCCGCGCGGCACAGCCCGAAGCGGGGACAACGCCTGGGCGCTTTGCTTGACCCAGTGCGGAGCGAAGCCGCCGGAGATATAATCCCCCGTGAGAAATACGATGTCCGGCCTCTCCGCCAGCAGCATCCGGGCGGCATGGGCAATCCGCGCCTCCGCCCGGTCGTCCTGGCAGTGGAAGTCACTGAGATGCCCGATTTTAAGGCCTGCCGCCCTCGCCGGCCAGCCGGGGACCTTGACGGTGACACGGGACACGCGCGGATGGTCCGGCTCCAGCGCGTAGCCGTAAGCTGATGTCGTCAGGCCCGCTGCCGCCGCCGCTGCTCCAAGCTTTAGGAACCGCCGCCGGCTTGAAGACGCTGGACGACTGCGTTTTTTGATAAACTTATCGTCAAACATTCATTTCGCTCCGGCGGGCAAACGCGAACACAAAGCACAGGCTCATCACAATGCCCGCACACCAGTAGGGAGCAGTCGCGCTGATGTTCTTGTACAAATACCCGGCAACGGCAGGGCCGGTCGCCCGCGCCAGGCTATCAAACGATGCCGACAGCCCGAGTGCCGCCCCCTGCGCGGTCGCCCGGCGAGAGATCAGCGCCCGCAGAGACGGACCGTTGAAACCGTTCCCGAGTGAAATCGGTACCATCGGTCCAAGCAGCAAAATGGAGAGCAGAGGCGCTAATGGAAAGCACAAAAAGCCAAGGGCCATCAGGCCGATCCCGACCACGACCAGCCGGGCTTCCCCATACTTTTTGACCAGAGGCCGAATAAAGCCACCCTGCACAATGACAATCAGTATTCCAATATACGCAAAAACGCCGCCTGCCGCCGCCACGCTTTCCCGGTCAGTCAAACCCGGTTCCAAGTGCTGCTTTAAATAGACAGTAAACGTGCCTTCCAAGTTGCCGAAGGCAAACGTCACGGCGAACGTCAGCAAATACAGAAACCCGATTGGCCCGGTGACTGCCGCCGCCATCTGCCGAAGCCTCGCGCCGAACCCCGAGGCCGGTCTCGCTGTAATCACCTCCGATGCTCTGGGCGGCTCCGGCAGGACACGGGCGATATACACGAGGTTGACTAGCGCAAGCAGGGCCGAAAAGTAGAGCGGCCAGCCCAGCCCAAGCTGCCCAAGCAGGCCCCCGAGCGCGGGACCCAGCACGAAGCCGACCCCGAACGCCGCTCCTAAGTACCCCAGTCCCATCGCCCGTAGGTGTGGCGGCGTGATGTCGGCGGCATAAGCCTGTGCGACCGACAGAGACGCCGACGAGAATATCCCCGCAAGGATCCGGGCTGCAAACTGTCCGGCCATCGAATGTTCCGACAGGCCGAACAGCGTGTAAAAGACGGCGTCCCCAACGAGAGACCCAATCAAAATCGGCTTGCGTCCGATTTTGTCCGAAAGTGCTCCCCAGAGCGGCGCGAACAAAAACTGCATCAGTGCATAGCTCGCCCCGAGCCAGCCGCCGTATTCGCCGATGCGCGGGTCGCTTGCGCTCGTCAGATGCAGGCCGCGCTGGACATAATCGGGAATCAATGGGATAATGACAGAAAAGCCGAGAACATCAATCAGCACGGCCAGTGCCAGCAGCGCCAGCGTGACGTGCATTTTGCGGTCTTCGGGACTCAGGACCTTCTTTTCAGTTTTCGGCTCGGACGCATTTTGGGCCATGCAGCGATCTGTTCTCCGTCAAGTTCTGGAATGAGTATACCCGAGTCGTGACCGGCAGCGTGCCGCCGAAAAAGAGCCACGGAATAAATTCCGTGGCTTCGGATAGACCAGTGCTGAGGCGACACAAGACCAATTTCGTTGGGAAAATAGTTCTTCGGCAAGCAGGATTCCCGCAAACTGACGGCGAACATTTTCTTGCTGTAACTTTGCTGTCCGCCCGCTTCTCTTTGTTTTCTTCGCGTCAAGGCTGAAAGGATGTCTTTTCATGGCTATTCCCGGCACCGACGACACACAGGCTCCGCCTGCTCTGGTCCCGTCTGCTCTGGCCCCGCCTGCTCTGGCTCCGCCTATCCGCCCCTCTTGGGAGACAGCGCCCCGGCCTGCTGCCCCGCGTCCGGCCCCCCCCCGTCCGCTGCGACGCGCCCTCCCGAACCGCCTGCATCTGCCCCGGCGGCGTCTCCGTATTATGCCGCGCCTGCCCCGGCGGCGTTTGTGCCAAGCCTCGACCCAAATGTCCGCTATGACCTGGCCGGCAACGCGGTTCCCGGAAGCGGGCCGGACGTTCAGCCCCCACTGGGAAGTGTCGTGTATTCCTCCGGACCGGCGGCAGGCTCCTGGCCGCCGCCTCCAACTTCCTTCGCCTATGGGCGGACAATCGGCGACGACACGGATCGGGTCGCCAAGCTGAGATGGAACTGGGGCGCGTTTTTGATCCCCTTCTGGTGGTCTGTCTTTAACGGCCAGCGCGGGATCGCCTCCGCCGTGGTTTTAATCAACGTGGCAAGCCGCTGGATCCCGGCCCCCTATGACTGGGGTATGACCGCCGCGTCGCTTGGCATTATGGTTTATCTCGGACTGATGGGTCATAAGCTGGCCTGGAGCAGTGACCGTTTCGGCGGCGATTACGACAATTTTATCCGCACACAGCGGGCTTGGATGATCTGGGGACTTTCGATTACCGGCGTACTGGTCATCGCGTTTATCGGGGCGGCTGTGATGCTCCCAGGATTCATCAGGGCTTTCAATCACGGCGGGACTGCCCCTCTGTATCACCATTCCAACAGCAGCGGCGACGGCACCGGGCAGTAGCCCGGAGAGTAAAAGAGGACTCCTATGGCACCGACCGAAACCACTCAAAACGAGCCGGAAGACACTGATGTTCAATACGATCTGGCTGGAAACCCGCTGCCGGCACGGCCTAAACCCGCTGTGCCGCCGGGCGTTCACTTTGCCGCCCCGCCGCAGACCCCGAGCCAGTCTGGGTTTACGCCGCCGCCCACTGGCTCCACGCCTCCAACCGGGTTCACGCCCCCGCCGGGCAGCTTCCTGCCGCCGCCCGGCGCGGGTCCAGGCTACGCCCCGCCTGTGCCGGCCAAAGCGCCTGTCGGGCCAGGCCTGTATTTCGGCCTCGGTGCGGGGCTGATTGTCCTGCTTGGGCTGATCTTCGGCTTGAGCGCACTCAAGCCCAAGCTGGTCAAAGCGCCGGTGTCCTACACGCCCTACAATGCCATTGACAACTCGTTTTCCTGCGACCAGCCCGGCGGCACCGAATGGACGA
>JAYVVR010000224.1:0-4642 GCA_043786835.1 Armatimonadota bacterium
AACGCATTGGCCCCGACAATCGCTTTGTTCGGCTGGACTAAAATGCCGGTCATGGTCGAGACCATACGGGACGTTTTATAAATCTCTTCGGTCTTGATCTTCGTGCCGACCCCGTACACGTCGCCGCGCGTATAGAGAGCCATGACTACTTCTTCCAGCGACGTGTTTCCCGCCCGCTCGCCGATACCATTGACCGTGCATTCCACTTGACGCGCCCCAGCTTTGACCGCCGCCAGGGCATTCGCTGTTGCCATACCGAGATCGTTGTGACAATGCGCCGAAAGCGTCACGTTTTCACTGCCAGGCACATGGTTCAGAATGCCGGCAAAGAGCGCTCCATATTCTTCCGGCGACATATAGCCGGTCGTATCCGGGACATTAATGACGGTTGCGCCCGCTTTGATCACGGCTTCAATCACGCGGTACAAGTATTCGGGGTCAGCCCGCCCACTGTCCTCGGTAAAGTATTCGATGTCCAGACAGCCGAGACTCCGGGCGTGTTTCACTGCCGCAACACCAATTGCCAGCGCTTCCTCGCCGGTCTTTTTCAGCTTGTATTTGAGGTGGCTTTCGCTGACCCCGAGACCCGTGTGAATGCGCGGGCGGGCCGCGCCTTTGAGGGCATCCCACGCGACATCAATGTCGCGTGGAACAGCACGGGTCAGCCCGCAGACAGTCGCCCGGTCGCCAACTGCCGCCGCGACCCGCCGGACAGCCTCAAAGTCGCCAGGGCTTGACACGGGGAAACCCGCCTCGATGACGTCGACGCCGAGACGGACAAGCTGCCGGGCGATCTCGACTTTTTCGTCCACATTGAGCGACGCCCCCGGCGACTGCTCGCCGTCCCGGAGCGTTGTATCAAAGATTTGGACCTGGCTGTTGATATTCATGAAAATCTCTTAAATCGCCGGCATGACATTGCCGCCGCAAACGGGAACGTACGCGCCCGTGATATAGCTCGACAGGTCGGACGCGAGAAACGCCACGACATTGGCGATTTCCTGATCGGTCCCGCGCCGTCTCAGTGGCACCGACTTTTCATAATCGGGAGCCGAGATCGTTCCGGCATTGCGGTCGTTCTCGCTGATGGTCCAGCCCGGCGCCACTTGATTGACCGTAATTCCATGCTCGCCGATCTCTTTTGCCAGAATACGCAGGACCCCGTCCATGCCGCGCTTGCCGGAGACATACGCCGATTGGGACGGAAAGTTCTGCATGGCGCACTCGGTGTTAATTCCGATAACCCGCCCGCCCTTCTTGGCCGCAATCATGCCTGGCACAAATGCCTGGGCCATCAAGACGTTGTGCAGCACCGAGCTTTGAAACTGGCTTTCGTAGCTTTCGATAGACTGTTCCAAAACACTGGTCCAGGGCGACTGGCTAACGGCATTGTTGACGATAATCTCGGCGACGCCAAGCTGTTCCACGACAGCGTCCCGAAGAGCCAGCACACTTTCTTTGTCCGTGACATCCGCCTGCACCGTCATCGCCCGCCGCCCCAGCGCTTCGACTTCAGATTTGAGCGCCGATGCTAACTCTGTATTTTTGTGATAATGGATTGCGACATCCGCGCCGCACGCGGCCAGTGTCCGCACCATGACCCGCCCAAGCTGGCTCGTGCCACCGGTAACGACGGCGATTTTGTTTGTGAGATCGAGTGTCAGCATTGTGTTTTCCTAGAGCCGGAACCTCACCCGTCTCGCTGAGGCTCGCCACCCTCTCCTTTCTTAAGGAGAGGGTCGGAACGGAGTTCCGGGGTGAGGTTTCTAATCGCCCACCGTGTCCGCTTTTTTGACCCAGGACATCAGGCCCCGAAGCTGCTTGCCAACTGCTTCAAGCTGCGAGTTGTTATCAATCGCTGCCAGGGCATTAAACATCGGCCTATTTGCCTTGTTCTCCAAAATCCAGTCCCGCGCAAACTGCCCTGTCTGGATTTCTTTGAGAATTTGAGCCATCTCGGCTTTTGTCGCGTCGGTGATAATGCGCGGGCCGCGCGTCATGTCGCCGTACTGGGCGGTGTCCGAGATCGAGTAGCGCATCCCGCCGATGCCCGCTTCGTACATCAGATCCACAATCAGCTTCAGCTCATGCAGGCACTCGAAGTACGCAATCTCGGGCTGATACCCGGCATTAACCAATGTCTCAAAGCCCGCTTTGACCAGGGCCGTCGTACCGCCGCACAGAACAGCCTGCTCGCCGAAGAGGTCTGTTTCAGTCTCTTCTTTGAACGTCGTTTCCAGCACCCCTGCCCGGCTGCCGCCGATGCCTTTCGCCCAGGCCAGCGCAATGTCTTTTGCATGGCCGGTCGCGTCCTGCGCGATAGCGATCAAACACGGAACGCCCTTGCCTTCGGTGTAGGTGCGCCGAACCAGGTGTCCCGGCCCTTTCGGGGCCGTCATAAACACGTCCACGCCGGGCATGAGCGGAATCTGTCCGAAGTGGATATTGAAGCCATGCCCGAACGCCAGCGCATTGCCCGGCACGAGGTTCGGCGCGATGCTCTGCTTATACACATCGCCCTGCACTTCGTCGTTAATCAGCACCATCACAATATCGGCTTCTTTTGACGCCTCTTCGACCGTCTTGACCGAAAGCCCTGCCTCTTCGGCCTGCGCCCAGCGCTTCGAGCCGGACCGCAGCCCCACCCGCACGTCCATTCCGCTGTCGTGCAGGTTCAGCGAATGCGCGTGTCCCTGCGAGCCGTACCCGATAACGGCCAGCTTTTTGCCCTCTAAGTAGCCTAAATCGGCATCAGTGTCGTAATAAACCTTCGCGGCCATGTGTTGTGTGTTCTCCTCAGTCGTTATCGTCAAGTTGTTCCAAATCCAAAAACTCTTTTGCTTTAGTGAAAGCGGCTTGATTGTTTGCCACCAGATCAAGCCATTGTCTCTCAATAACCACGGCAATCGTATCGTCCGCTCCATAAAAGCGAACCGGGAAGTTAGGCCAATGCCAATCAGGAAAACCGAGATGGAGGTATTTGCGTTCTACCATTTCGATTTTTGCAACCGCGTTTTTGTCGTCGCGGGTATTGGACTTCAGCCTCAGCGGTTCGCGGGTGATTATCATCTCGCAGATCGCCATTTGCAGCGCAAACTCGGACAGCGTTTCGTTCTCCCGAATAAGCTCTTGCAGCTCATTGTGCATACCACTATCATTGAGGTAAACCGGCGGGTCAGGCAAATGCAGGTCATCGGGCTTGATGCCCCAGGTGACAACGCCCTGGTTTTCGCAATAGAACTCGAGAAGACCTTCTTCAACTTCCAGTTCCTCCGGGCTGACCAAAAGGTTCTGCATCGCAAAAACATCTTCCCGCCGCCCCGCAAGCCCGTACCATTCCCGCAGCGCCGCCGGTAGTTTCAGCCCAAGCCGCTTCTCGGCGGCATTCAGCTCCGACGCCGGATACCCATCGCCCCGCTTCAGCGGTCCGTGCCACTCGGCGATGAAGTCTTTGAGCAGCGACCAGCGATCTTCACGGGTGGACAGACGTGTAGCAAAGTCGGTTGCGCTGAACATGACGGTGCGCTCCTAGTCCCCAGCCTGGGTCGGCACCAGCAGCACTTTCAGGCCGCGCTGCGCTTTAAGCTGATCTTCGATTTGCTCCATGATGTCGGAATACTCGCGGGCACGAATATCTTCCTGGCTGGGCGCGACAACAACGTACCGTCAATCGCCGTCGTGGCGCACACCCGTCCGGCTCACATCCAGGCGGTAAGTGCTTGGCTGGTGGCGGTTTACATACTCTTCAACCGTATCAAGAACTTCCTTTTCGCTCAGGTGTGACCTCCAGATAACGAAAGATTTTCTCAGCAGCTCGAAATGCTTTCGTCGCGTAGAATTTATCTATGCGAAACAGCAGATAATCTGCATAAAGACGGCTCACCGCATTTTGGTAATAGCCGCCGTCATAAAATGCCACTGCCGCGCGAAAGTTATCTTGTCCGATCTCCTGCCACGTCACCATCTTCTGCTCCTCCTTGAATGCGCGGCTTGCGGGCCGCATAGATGCCCGCGCCTATCCCAACGGCAATCCCAATGACGATAAAAAGGCCGAGATTGACCAGCAGATTGGCGACGGTGTCTAGTCCCAGTTTCTGCGTGATTGCGTTGTAAAGCGTCCAGAGCGCGTAGTTGCCGCCGCCGACAAGCAGCCCGATAATCACCCCGAAGGGCAGGCGTTTATTCACAGCGCCCCACCCCAGCCCAATCAACGGGGCCAGCACAAAGACGCCGAGCATCAGCAAATGCGCTTGGTGAGGGTCAATCAGCTCTTTCATAAGTGTCTGCTAAATCCCGCGAACGCCCCGCGCCATCGCAATCCGGCCCGTGCGGACCAGCTCGCGAATGCCGTAGGGTTCCAAAAGCTTCTCGAATGCATCTATTTTGTCGTTGCCGCCGGTCAGCTCAATTACGAACGTCTTTTCCGACATGTCAATGACCCGGCCCCGAAACACGTCCACTAATTGCAGAAGCGCCGTCCGGTTCTCGACGAGCGCGTTGACTTTAATCAGCGCCAGCTCGCGGGCGATAATCGGAATATTAATATAGTCCTGGACTTTAGAAACTTCAATCAGCTTATGAAGCTGCTTCGTAATCTGCTCCACTTCCTGCTCGTCGCCGTTGACCACAAGCGTCATGCGCG